>JBBRWF010000521.1:0-3597 GCA_038249405.1 Anaerolineales bacterium | reverse complement strand
GATGTGCTGTTTAATCGTCTCAAACTCATTCCCCCCAACCGGGGTCGTAAGACAGCCAGCGGGCACTTCTCAACCTCGGCAGATGTGCTCGAAGAACTGCGCGGGCAGCACCCGGTGGTTGATCTCGTCCTGGAGCAGCGCGAACTTGCCAAGCTCAAATCCACCTACGTCGATTCGCTGCCTGCTGCGGTGGATTCCAATACTGGTCGGGTGCACACCTCATACAGCCAGACCGGCTCGGTCACTGGTCGGCTTTCGTCTAACAACCCTAACCTGCAGAATATCCCCATTCGCACCGAAACCGGGCGGCGTGTGCGCAACGGCTTCATCGCCGAAGATGGTAACGTACTGCTTTCAGTAGATTATTCACAGGTGGAACTGCGCCTTGTGGCAGTCATGGCAGGTGATGAAGCCATGCTGGGTGCTTTCCGCGCCGGGCAGGATATTCATACAGCCACGGCAGCCGCAATCTACGGCGTACCGCTGGAACAGGTTACCAAGGATATGCGCCGCCATGCCAAAGCGATTAACTTCGGGTTGATTTATGGTATGTCCTCTTTCGGTCTGACCCGCACCACAGACCTGACCCTGGGCGAAGCCGAGAATTTTGTAAAAGCTTATTTCGCGCGCTTCACGGGTATCAAAACCTACCTGGATGAAACCAAAAAATTGGCAGCACGCCAGGGCTATGTCTCCACTTTGTTGGGTCGGCGGCGCTACTTCCCGGCCCTCATGGGTCTGCTAAATGCCCAGCTTCGCAACCGTGAAGAGCGCGAAGCGATCAATGCCCCCATCCAGGGTACTGCCGCAGACATCATGAAGCTGGCCATGCTGCGCATTCCTGGGGCGCTAAAGCAGGCCGGGCTGCGCGGAAAGATGCTTTTACAAGTCCATGATGAGATTGTGATAGAATGCCCTCAATCTGAATTACAACAAACTGCGCAACTTGTTCAAGAAACAATGGAAACGGCTTACCCTTTGAGCATTCCGTTATCAACGGAAGCTCGTTCAGGAAAAAGCTGGGGCGCAATGCAGGTATTGTCGTGAAAATGCAGTGAAAACTGGCAAGAACTGGTGAAACTATGGCAGGACGCGAAGACGTTTTTCAGAAAGCAATGAATGAAGGCCATTCCGCAGCCTGGGACCAAAACTGGGATCTGGCTGCGAAGGCATATCTTAAGGCTCTGGCAGAATTTCCTGAGAGTGCCAAGGCCTTGAACAGTTATGCCCTGGCACTTTATCAGCTTCAGCAATACGATGATGCGCTTAAAGCCTATATTCGCTGTGCCAGGGTTGCGCCGGATGACCCGGTTGCTTTTGAGAAAATTGCCCAGATCAATGAGCGTTTGGGTAACTTAAAAGATGCCATGCAGTCCGCTTTGCACGCTGCCGAACTTCACCTCAAACTTCGAGACGTGGACAAAGCAGTCGAAAACTGGTTGAGCGTCATACAGCTCAACCCCGAAAACATCCAGGCGCGTTCAAGACTGGCGTTAATCCACGAAAAAACCGGGCAAACCCGCCAGGCGGTGGTTGCATATATTGCGCTGGCTAGTATTTTGCAGAATGCGGGCAATTTACAAAAAGCTGTGGAGATTTTGCAGCATGCTGCGCAGATCGACCCTCAGAGCGGGGAACTCCAGCAAGCGTTGAACCTGGTCAGGCAGGGCAAGGTTTTACCCAGACCCACCCGTCCCAAAGGCGGGACAGGTCCTCTGCGCATGGCAGCGGTCAAAGAATTATCGGCGCCCCGGCAACTGATCCAGGAGAGCCCCGACCCGATTAACGAAGCCAGGCAGCAGGCATTAAGAGTCTTTGCTGATGTCCTTTTTGATATGGAAGATGATAGCGATAATGCAGTAGTGCGGCGTGGTCTTGCATCCATTGTAAAGAATACCAACCAGGTTAATGTGCAGCAGGTCGAGCAGACCAAGGTTTTGCTGCATCTCAGCGAAGCAATTGACGCACAGACCAAGGAAAATGATTCCCTCGCGATTGACGAGCTGCGCCACGCCATTGACAACGGTTTCAGTCACCCTGCTGCTTATTTTGACCTTGGGCTGCTGCTCTTCAAAACCAACCAGCTGGCAGACTCCCTGCACAGTTTGCAGCAGTGTGTCAAACACAATGATTTTGCTCTGGCTGCCCGCATGTTAAGTGGAAAAATTTTGCGCAGTCTCAATCAAGACAAACAAGCCGCCGCCGAATATTTGGAAGCCTTAAAAATTGCCGATGTGTCCGTGGTCGCTCCCGACCATGCCGAGGCAGTCCGCCAGTTATACGAGCCTCTGATTGATTCTGCCGGACGCGAGACCGATGCCAGGGCGCATATCAAGCTGTGTGAAAATGTTGAGCAAATGCTGATGCGTGTCAACTGGCGTGCGTACTTGGTAAAAATGCGTGATGAGATGCCAAAGTCTGGTGAGCAGGCTTTACCGCTGGCTGAAATTATCATTCAAGCCCAATCCAGTCAGGTGATTGAAGCCATGAAGACCGTCAATGAATTGGCGCGCAGTAATCGCCTGCGTTCGGCCATGGACGAGGCTTTTCACACGTTGCTGTATGCGCCTACTTATTTGCCGTTGCACATCCTGATCGGAGAATTGCTCATCCGCGATGGCCGTACAGAAGATGCCATTACAAAGTTCACGATGGTTGCCAATTCTTACAGCGTGCGTGGAGAAGCAGCCCAGGCCACCTCTGTTCTAAAGCGCGTCATTCAGCTTTCTCCAATGGACCTGGATTCGCGCAACCGCTTGATCGAACAGCTGACCGCGCGCGGCCAGCTGGATGATGCTGTGGCTGAGTACCTGGACCTGGCTGATATCTATTACCGCCTGGCTGAGTTGGATTTGGCGCGCAAGGTTTATACCACTGCGCTCCGTATGGCTCAGCAACCCAGCTCCAACCTCGATTGGAGTATCAAAATCCTCCAGCGCATGGCCGATATTGACATGCAGCGCCTTGATTGGCGCCAGGCAATCCGCGTGTATGAACAAATCCGTACCATTCGGCCCGATGATTCTTCTGTGCGCGAAAGTCTGATTGAATTAAATTTACGGCTGGCGCAGGTTCCACAGGCCCAGACTGAACTCGAATCATTCGTTTCTTATCTGGAAGCCAATAAACAGGATGAGATACAGCCTTTCTTGAAAAAACTTGCCGAAGATCATCCCGAGCAGGTCATGATTCACCGTGCCATCGCAGAGCAATTGCACAAAAACGGCCATACCAGTGAGGCCATCAGCGAGTTGGATGCTGTTGGCGATCGGTTGATAGAATCTGGCGATAAGCTCGGAGCCGCGGCGGTCATAAAACAAATTCTGTCCATGAACCCGCCAAATGCGGAACAATATAAAACACTCTTGGCTCAGTTGTAAAAAAACCCTTCCATACATAAAAATCCCCATTCGCTGGGGATTTTTTTATACTGGTATCCGCGCTTCCGTTATTCTGTTATAGGACTTACGCAAGATGCATTTGAATGTCTGGCGACTTGAGTTGTTGGCGCAAGTAATCATCCAAAAGTTCGTGCTTGACGCGATAAATAGTTCGGTGCGTTTCAACAGCCACCTGTTTCAGGCGAACCCAAACAAG
>JBBRWF010000520.1:0-3608 GCA_038249405.1 Anaerolineales bacterium | reverse complement strand
GGCTTTGCAGGTCATTTACCACCAAGATATCACCTACCCGCTCTGCCGGGGCTACTTCGTTTGTACCCGGCAACAATTTATGACACAATTTGTAAAGCTGCTGTGACCACTTTTTTAGTTTTTCTGAACCGTGCCAAAAAAATGTCTATACCATCGAAAAGAAAGGCATTAAAAAATTGATTTACCAATCGCCCTGGTATCAGGATGGGCAATATGCTGGATTTGTGGAGCTTTCGCTCGAAATTCCTTTTGAATTGGATCATTTCGTCCGCTCTTGAACCAGCCGGTTGTGTCTTAACAAATCATGCTTTCATTAATACGGAGGCAATATGAATATTTTTTCCCGCATTGCTGAACTTTTTACGCCGGTCAAGTCCTTGCCCGAAGGTCTCTATCACCTCCAATCATCAGCCGAGGATGAAAAACCTTACCGTATGCATTTACGTTTGCAAAAAGGCGGAACAGGTATTTTGATCTTGAATGCATCGACTGTTTTGCAGCTTAATCCTACTGCCGCAGAATATGCTTTTCACTTGATTAAAGGCAGCGAAGCCATGGAGGCTGCCAGGGCTATCGCAGCGCGTTACCGAATTAGCAAATCGCAAGCGCTTGCCGATTACGACGATTTTATTGAACGGATTCTAAGTTTGCTGCACACTCCTGATCTTGATCCGGTTTCAGTGTTAAATTTCGACCAGGCTCAACCCAATAGCGCCAGTCTGACTGCCCCGCTGCGCCTTGATTGTGCCCTGACATATAGCCTTCCTGAAGGCGGTGATCCGCTTAATGCACCTACCCGGCGGGTGGATCGAGAACTCACTACAGCAGAGTGGCAGAGCGTAATTGATAAAGCCTGGGCGGTAGGCATACCGCATATCGTCTTTACCGGTGGTGAGGCTACACTTCGTAGTGATTTGCCCGATTTAATTTCATATGCTGAGAAAAATGGACAGGTAGCCGGTTTGCTGACAGATGGTGTCCGGCTTGCCGACCAGGCCTATCTGGATACATTACTGCAAACCGGCCTGGATCATTTGATGATTGTTCTGCCTACTCAGGGCCAGCCAAACTGGCAGGCGATTAAAAACACGGTTGCCGCTGATATTTTTCTGTCTATTCACATAACACTCACGCCAGAAAATATTTCTGGCGCACGTGCATTGATGGATCGTTTGCGCGAAACGGGCGTGGAAACCATTTCTTTGAGCGTATCAGAGCCGTCCTTGAACGAACAAGCTTCCTACTTGCGTGACCACGCGGCCAATCTTAACCTGCGGCTGGTATCCGATTTGCCCGTACCTTATTCTGGGGCACACCCGGTTGCGTTGGAGACAGAAACTGATTCAGAGCCTGCTGGGGCAGGTAAAGCCTGGTTGTATGTTGAGCCGGATGGAGATGTACTTCCTGCGCAGGGCTGTGCAGATAAAATTTTAGGCAATATTCTAAAAGATGCCTGGGAAAAAATATATGTGGTCTGATGCCTGGCTGCGTGATTGCCAGGTTTCTGAAATTCAGAAGAGATTGGTTGTCATTCAGCGGGTATAATTCATTAATATGGATGATAAACCAACATTTCAACCTTTTTTATTTTCAACACTTCTGTTGTTTCTTGGCGGCTGGGGTGGGCTGGCGTTGCTTTTAAATTTTAGCGTTCCCACTCTTTGGCCTCGCTGGGGATTTTTTGCTTTGCTTGTTCTGGCAGGCACGGGAACAACCATCCCGGTTTCGTATTGGCTCAATTCCCGGTTTTCTTCCAATTTTTCAGCCGACCCTCGTGTTATTGCCCGGCAGTCAGTTTCTGTTGGTGTCTACCTCGCACTTCTTTCCTGGTTGGCGATTGGCCGCATCCTTAATTTATCGATTGCCGTCTGGCTTGCGCTGGGGCTGGCCGCGATTGAGTATATTGTCCGTTTACGGCAAGCTTCGTTACAATCAGACAAAAAGACAGAAAATGTCTCTTCGCAGTCTCCCGGCGGTTGACCAGCTCTTGCGAGTTAGCGCGGAACTGGTTGTAACATATGGCCGCCCGCTGACCCTCACAGCTCTTCGTATGGTTTTGGATGAGATTCGGGTTGAGATTCGCGCGGGAGGGGGAACGGCCTCGCAAGAACAAATCCTTGAACGCGCAGGGTTATATTTAATTGACTGGACTCGGCCCAGCCTGGAACAAGTCATTAATGCCACCGGTGTGGTGTTACATACCAATCTCGGACGAGCTCCTCTTTCAGAAGCAAGCTTGCGCGCGATCCATGCGGTTTCATCCGGTTATTCCACCCTTGAGTTTGATTTACAGAATGGCAAGCGAGGCAGTCGCTTTGTCCATGCCGAAACAATATTGCAAAAATTAACCGGTGCAGAATCGGCCCTGGTGGTCAATAACTGCGCTTCGGCAGTGCTTTTGGTGCTGACTGCGCTTGCCAACCGCAAGCCGGTTATCATTCCTCGTTCGCAGTTGGTCGAGATTGGTGGTGGATTTCGCGTGCCCGATGTGATGAAGCAGTCTGGCGCAAAGCTGGTCGAGATTGGCACCACCAACAAGGTTCGTATTGCTGATTATGAAGAGGCTCTGCAGGGGCATTCCGGCAGGGCACTTGTCATGCGCGCCCATCGTTCCAACTTTAAGATTATTGGGTTTACAGAAGAACCTGGGTTGAGTGATGCTGTGGAAGCTGCGCGTAGATTTGATGCCATATTTGTTGACGATCTCGGATCTGGCGCCTTATTGGACACCAGTAAATACGGTATTCAACACGAACCAACTGTGCAAGAATCCATCGCTGCCGGGGCAGATGTGGTCATGTTCTCAGGGGATAAGCTGCTGGGCGGACCGCAGGCTGGCGTGATTATTGGCCGTAGAGATCTGATTGCTAAAATAAAAAAACACCCCCTGGCGCGTGCTATGCGGGCAGATAAGACATGTCTGGCAGGCCTTACGGCTACTTTACTGCACTATCTCAAAGACGAAGTCGAACAGGAAATACCCATCTGGCGTATGATTTCTATGCCCTTGCATGCAGTGAAATCCCGGGCGCACGCCTGGCAGCAAGCCGTCGGGTTCGGTGAGGTGCTGCCCGGCGAATCCACTATTGGGGGCGGTTCCCTGCCCGGAGAGTCTTTCCCAACCTGGGTGTTATCTCTGCCTGTGAAATCTCCCGATAAGTTTTTGGCAAAGATTCGCAATTTCCACCCGCCTGTGATCGCCCGCACCGAAAATGACCAGGTTTTATTGGACCCGCGTACTGTCCTGCTTGATCAAGACTCGCAAGTAATAGATTGCTTAAAAACTGCTTTGTTGAAATAACATTTTCATATCAAACCATCCTGTTAACGGAGTAACAATGAAATCTGATCTTGATGCCCCGCGGCGGGCCCGCGACTTTCTCGTAGGTCGCGACGGCCTTGACCGCCTTTTCGTTCGTCTCGACCGCCTTCTGCCAATTGCCGGTGCGAATGTCGATGTGCGAGGGCATGTGCACGTTGTGGCCAAGGCCGGGCTGCAAGGTGCGGAGACGATTGGCGGCGGCGATGGCGCGTTCCGGATTCGGCGACGCTTCGGTGGCGTGGATGTAAAGGTGGTTCGCGAACGGATGGTTGGGATGCAACTTCAG
>JBBRWF010000519.1:0-3623 GCA_038249405.1 Anaerolineales bacterium | reverse complement strand
TTTTGACCTGCTTTTAGCCCAAAAACGTTCAAATAACGGCTCCCGCCTCTTAAATCTGCCCGATCAGGTTGTGCTAAGGCTCAAAAAAACAGTGCTCACCTTTTTGGGGCCGGGTATAACCCGAATTCTGCAACACTCTCTCTATGTGGATGCATAGGGAAGCCAAGAATGGGACCTTCGATGGGATCATTGAAAGCGAAATGATCAAATAAAAGAAATGGGTCAAAGCGGTTGGAACTATTTGGAGAAATTGAGCGGCGTAATCGGACGCCGGCACCCTCCATTACAAATTTGGGTTCAATAATATTATTTACTTTCCTGGGCTCGTTCATACCAATAATCTCCTTGTATTTAGTATTATATCGAATATTTCGAAGTCAAAACATTAATTACTTAAAAGGCTGGTTTTTTACGGAATATAGTCAATTTCAAACTTGCCGAAATCCAGGCCAAGACGGGCTCTTATTTCGCCTGACAAATAAGGGAGTATTTCATTGTAAGATGAAGAAGTATTCGTGATGTCAATTTGAAGATAATTTTCTCGGGGTATTGTGGAAGACCACGTTTTTAAATATCCGTCAATAAGGTTTGCATCTTCGGCGGTTGCAATATTTATTCTTGCTCTGCTTCCTAATCGGTTTTGTATTGCAGCGTTGGACGCTACAAGATGAATGATCAGATCGGGGAGGGGCAGTTGTGAGCGAATGAAAGAATACAATCTGGAACAGATTTCAAACTCGGGCTGGCTTAGCATTCCACGATAGTAGAATAATTGTGTAAATCCATGGAAATCCTGATCGAGTCCGCCATCCAAAATACCGGGTAATGGTTGCTGCCGCAGTTGTTTTTCTTGCTCTGCTCTATACAATAGATAATCAAATTGATTCGCGAGTCCATACCGCGGATTGGATTTAAACAGGGATTGAAAAGGACGATTTCCGTGTTGTTCAAGCCCTAAATGGAACTCGCCTGTCTTTTCGAGAGCATGGGCGATCGTTGTTTTGCCTACGCCGGAAGTGCCGATCAGTTCAATTAATTTTCCCATGAAATTTTAGTTTTCACCCAGGCGTTTTCTCGTGGATTACCAGAATATTTCTACAATACTCTTTGGTTTATTCAAGTCAATAATTACCAGGTTTTAATCCGTGTGGGTAAGACGTTCAAGAGTACATTTTCAGGTGAATTGAGCCAGGTTTGAGGATCAGGTTCGAGTATACCTTCTGCGCCGAGATATTTTTTATAAATTCGCTCGACAATTATTTTTACTTCATCAGGAGGCTTGATGACTATTTCGCTTATGCCTTCCAGCATGACGGCAGTTAGGCCATTTGATTCATTTTCAACATCGACTACAAGTGCACACTTATGGTTGTGTTCAAGATCAATCACTTTTCGGGTTGATCGATATGAACTGATCCAGATGGAGTTGTTCTCCCAAAGGAACCATACAGGTACAACATGCGGCTGTCCACTGGACGAGACTGTAGCAAGACGACCGATTAACCGTTTATTGAGAAAATCAACTACTCGTGAAGAAATTTCTAGAGGAGACATGGGGCGGATATTTCCTGATTAATTCTAGCTGGACGATCACAAAGATTTTGGTATAAAGCTATTGTACCGGGGATACCTGAATTGTGGAATGAACGCCACCGCTGCGAATGATAAGGAAATTATTTGATGCGGAATAGTTTATGATGCACATTCAACCGTTATAATAGGAAAATTCAAAAATATCTGATTGAATAAGGGAACAAAATGAAAGCATTAATAGACTTCTGGAAGAAAGATATCATTAACAAACTCATCTTGTTAATTTCTATTATTCTTTTGGTTGGAACACTGGCGATTGCATATGCGCTAATTAATCTCAAGAGCGATAGTATTTTTTATTCGTTCTTTTCATCTTCGACGAAAGACATTGGAATTCCAACTCTTGCAGTTGATTCCACTCAAAATGGGACCGGAAAATCAATCGTTCTCGCAACTGTGACACCCCAAATAATTTCAACAGCTACGCCGCAGTCTCCAATTGCTACGGCAGAGCAGGCAAATGAAACTCCTGGACCAACCCAAACTCTCGAATTGCCTTCATCAACGCCGTCTCCAACTTTGATTACTTCGCCAGTTGCTTCTTCAAACCCTAATAAAGATGTAACTGCCTGTATTCCATCGAATCGTCAACCAGTCGGTAAAGTTCTGGATGTGATTGATGGAAATACTATAAAAGTAATGCTTGATGGTGCGTCTTATATTGTTCGTTATTTAGGAATTGATGTTCCGAAGTACAGACCAGTGGCAGAGTATTATGGTATGGAATCTGATTTCAAAAATGCCGAATATGTATTTGCCAAGGAAGTTATTTTGATATCAGATACCAAAGACAAAGATGACAGCGGCAGATTACTACGTTACGTGAAAGTTGGTGATGTTTTTGTCAACTACGCTCTCGTTTCTCAAGGTTTTGCCACAGCGAGTTCCGAGTTGTCGGCTTGCGCGGACACATTTAAGGCGGCCGAACAGAGCGCATCTCAATTAAAAATCGGATTGTGGATGCCTACTCCCACAATCCCTTCTCCTTAACCTTGCAGCAATATTTTGGTGATTTGTTTTCCTTAAGTTGAAAGCAGGTAAAGTTGTCGAAAATAAATATGGGTAATTCTGCCGAGATATCTAAAATCAGGGTTGGGTGTCCAGCTCATAATTGTGGGGGCCGATGCTTGCTGATTGCCCAAATCTCTAATGGGAGAATAATCCATTTAGAAACCGATGATAGGCCGGATTCGCTTTCTGCGCCCCAGTTGCGCGCATGTGTGAGGGGACGTTCCTATTTGCGCAGGCAATATCATCCTGACAGACTTCTGACGCCAATGCGACGAATAGGCGAGCGTGGTGAAGGTAAATTTGCACCAATTTCCTGGGAAGACGCGCTACATCTTGTCGCTTCAAAATTTGAGTATATTAAGAATAAATACGGCTCATCCGCTATGTTCGTTCCTTACGGAACGGGGAGCTATAACCAGATCAATGGGTCGCATGTTGCCAGAAGGTTGATGAATTTATATGGAGGCTGCCTGGGGATCTACAATTCTTATTCATGGGCAGCTACTAATCTGGCAACACCTACTGTCTACGGAACTCTTATTACAGGCAATCAGCGTCAGGATTGGATAAATTCCAGGTACATTATTATGTGGGGTTGGAATCCAGCTGAAATGCGCGATGGCACGAATAGTGATTTTTTTATAAAACTTGCGAGAGAAGCTGGTGCTCGCGTGGTTTGCATTGATCCCCGCCATTCCTTAAGTGCAGCTGCCCTGGCAGATGAGTGGATTCCAATCCGCCCGGGTACGGATAGTGCCATGATGAGCGCCATGGCTTTTGTGATTTTGACCGAAGGTCTGTATGATAAAGATTTTGTAAACACCCACTGCATCGGATTTGACGTAAGCCAGATGCCTGTGGAAAAAGCGGAAAGTTATAGTGACTATATTTTAGGTGTTTCAGACGGCGTTGCTAAGACTCCGCAATGGGCGGAGGCAATTACGGCAGTGTCCGCAGAAGTTATTACACGGATAGCCAGGGAATATTCCACTATTAAGCCAGCGGTACTTTACCAGGGG
>JBBRWF010000518.1:0-3628 GCA_038249405.1 Anaerolineales bacterium | reverse complement strand
GCTGAAACTGGCGGACCAATGGATGGCGGCATCCATATTACTACTGAATTAATTGCCAAAATCGCCAGAGGACAAAAAATATCGCCGGAGGATTGGACAGATATTAAATGGCGAAAGAATTATGATTTTAAGAAAACGCCTGATTTTGGGGTTGGCGATGGGATTGACGAGAAGGAACTATCGCAAACCGGATGGGCGGTGATCTTCCCGGCCAGCCTGCCGCAGAAATCGGTGGATACGATTAAAGAGGCGCTGAAGCCGCTGCTGGATTTGCGCAAGGAGCAGGCGGCGGCGGTGGATGAAACGTATTACAAGGAAGTCATCGGCCCGGAGCTTGGGTATCAGAATGGCGAAACAAAAAACAGCTTTCTTAAGCGTTTTAACCGCGGGCCTGGGCCTGCTGTTCCGAAGGACGGGTTTCCTTATTACGCGATGATTGTGGGTTCGCCAGAGACAATTCCGTATACATTTCAATACCAGTTGGATGTGCAATATGGGGTTGGGCGTATTTATTTTGAGAAGCCCGAAGATTATTACCGGTATGCTACGAGTGTGGTGGCGGCTGAGACAAAGAAAATGTCGCGGTCTAAAAAGGCGACTTTCTTTGGGGTGGCGAATGACGGCGATCGTGCGACAGCCATGAGTTCCAGCGGGTTGATACAGCCGCTGGCGCAGAAAATGCAGGAGAAGTACAAGGACTGGGCGGTGGATGCGGTGGTGGGCGAAAAGGCTACCAAGGCGAATTTGACCAATTATATGGGCGGAGCGCAGACACCTGCGCTGATGTTTACGGCGAGCCATGGGATGAACTTTAAGATGAATGATTCGCGTCTGTTTCCACATACTGGGGCTTTGCTTTGCCAGGACTGGCCCGGGCCAAAGGTGCGCCAACCGATCAGTGACAAGCTGTATTTCTCTGCGGATGATATCGCTTCGGATGCGGATGTGTTTGGAATGATGGCGTTTGTGTTTGCCTGTTACGGGGGCGGGATACCGAAGACGGACAATTTCTACAAGCAGCTTAATATTGAGCAGGGGTCAGATATTGCGCCGTATGCTTTTATGTCACAACTACCGCTTAAGCTTCTTTCGCACCCCAGGGGGGGGGCGTTGGGTGTTTTTGCGCATGTGGAGCGCGCCTGGGGTTCTTCCATTCAGTGGGATGGCGAAATTACAGATACTGTGACGTTTCAATCGATGATTGATGCGCTGGTGAGCGGGAAGCCAGCCGGTGCAGCCAGTGAATATTTCAATGAACGGTACGCAGAAATTTCCACGATGCTGACGGAACAATTGCAGGTGCCGCCTGAAAATCAGGATGACATTGCGATTGCAGATTACTGGACATCCAATAATGACGCGCGCAATTACACGTTTATTGGCGACCCGGCAGTTAGGCTGGCGATTGGCGATGGTAAAGTGAGCGCTCCGAAGCGCGCCAGCCTGGGTGAGTTGGTGTCGAAGGTTCCGAAGGGGGTGGCCGGGGTGGCGGTCGGCTTCCAACCGGATATTGTGGAGCGCACGGCAAGTGCGAAGGCGACCTCCGGAGGAACGGGTCCGGATTTCGGGCTGACAGATTTCCTTAAGCCTAAAGAAGTTTTGACAGTTCCCGCTGAGGGTAAGTCGCCAATGGTTGGGAGCGGTAATCTAAACGATTCGCTCACAAAATTGGTGAGCAAGCTGGGTGATTATCTTTCCAAGGCGCTGGATGATGCGACCAGCCTGGAAGTCTCCACTTTCGTGGCGGATGATATGAGTCATGTTGTGTATGAGGAGAGAAAATTTACGGGCGCTGAACTACGGGCAGTTACGCGTATCAGCCTGGATGGGGATACGCTGGTATGTGTGCCACAGAAGGATGGCGAGGTGGATCTGGCAGTTTGGAGTATTCACCTGGAGATGGTTAAGACTGCACAGGCGAACCGTGCTGAATTGATGAAGACGATTGTTGGGGCTGTCTCGGGTGTAGCGGGCCTGGTGAAGTAAGTGGTGAGCCCTGAGGCGAATGCTTATGCCTGTTTTTGAATCAACCGTTGATGATGAGTTGGGGTTTTGGGCAAGTGTGCCGACACCCAAAACGGTCTCTTTTGGCGTGGAGAATGTTTCTGCGCCAGTTGGCGAGTTGTTGTACCGCGTGAATTTGCCCGCTGATGCAACAGATTCGGAGCAAGTTTTTAACAGTAATACGGCTGCGATGCAACGAATTGAGGCGGCGCTGAGTGAGGTGCCTGCCCGCCTGGATGGGCTTGTGACGCGAACGCATGCAAACCTTGAGCGGCAATCAGATGGGCTCAGTTTTGATGTGCTGGCTGGGAGTGACGAGAATGAGTTGGAAGGGGAGCTGTTGTTGCAGCTTGCGGATGTTGATATGGGCGCTTCGGGCAAGAAGGCGGCAGGCGCGGTGAGTTATGGGATTGGTGAAACGGTTAGCGAGGCCTGGGGCGAGGCTAAAAACCGTTTCGATGCGCTGATCAGCCAGATTGACCGGGATGTGCTGCATTTTGCCTGGGTGGAGACTGCGCAGGCAAATGAACTGATCGCCCGCACCAGTGTGGATTGGAGCGGGGATGCGCAAACGGTATGGCAGGCTGGCTGCAGCGATGTGCAGTTGGGGCTGCACCAGCGGAACCTGAGGTTTGTGACGCAGACGCGCGCTTTGCGTATGCGGTTGTTTGTGACGGTTGCGAGCGGCGCGGCCAGAGTGGCGAGCCTGATGGCTACGCCTGGCGGTGCGGTATTGGCTTTGCCAGCCGTGTACCAGTATGTAAGCAAAATTCTGGCACAGGCTAGAGAACTTCAAGGTATTCAATCTATTTAAATAGTGGTTTGTGTGACACCGAATAGGAGAGGTTTTTTGTGGAGTTTTGTGCCAACCGCAGGCACAAAACTCCACGGGCGGGATAAACATCTGATTTTCATTCGCTACGTGGCAGAATTCAGGATGATTTTCACCGTTTTGAAGTGCCTTTGAGTAGATACCGATTATGTTTTGTTTGGCAGGAAGTTTCTGGTATGCTTTGTTCATGTAATTTAACCTATTCAAATACAACAAGGAGTAAGGTATGGCAACGAGCCCTGAATTGAAGGAAGCATTGAAATCTGCTGCGGATAAAATCGCGAAGTATGTTGAAAACGCAGCGACCATGACTGTGGAAACCCGTTATGTTGAAGTTGGGGCAGTTAATGATGAGAGCAAGCTGCTTGCGCGCACGATTGTCAGGTTGGATGGTGACAGTGAGACGATCCTGCCGATGAAGCCAGGGCCGGATGGTCTGCTGGTGGTGGATACGCTGGTGAATGAAATGCACCAGGAAAATGTGCAGACGGCGATTGATTATCGCACGGAGATGTTGGAGCGATTGTTGAGCCTGCTGCACGGCAGTTAACGTGGTGTGACACGGATATAAAGCCACCCATGCTGTGATTAGTGTGCTGGTTTCTTTGGCGGTCAAGTTGGTTTCAGCCCCATCCCCGACCCTGCCCCGTCGGATAATGTGATTTTGCGCAACAAGAAGATTTTCTCCCTTCCCCGTCAAAATCTTCTTGTTGCGCAAAATCACATTATCCGACGGGGCAGGGTCGGGGATGGGGCTGAAACCAACTTGACCGCCAAAGAAACCAGCACACT
>JBBRWF010000517.1:0-3641 GCA_038249405.1 Anaerolineales bacterium | reverse complement strand
TGAATTTGGAAGAAACCACCTACCACCAGCACGCCGATCAGAAGGGTGAAACCCTGCTGGGTATTGAGCGTGCTTTGCTGAACGCTGTAACCGGGGATGGCCTGGATGGCGGTGTTGAGATCAACCGCCTGGACATTGGCAACCTGCGCCTGGATGCGCTGGGCTGCTAAGGTCACATCCTGGCCAGATTGCAGTTTGACGGCTGCGACGTTAAAGGTGACTTCGCTGCCGGGCAGGTTGAAGGCGCCGCGCGGGCGGATCTGGTCCCAGGTTTGGTAGGGGATGAACAGCGCCGGGCGGAACAGGTACTGCTGACCGGCGGTGATGCCGGTCACGGTGACGGTACGCCGCTCTTCTTTATTGCCCTGCAGGGTTTGCACGGTGAGCACGTCGCCGATCTTGATTTTGTACTTGTTGGCGAAATTGCCGTCCGCCACCACTTGCAATCCGCGCGAGGTTTCGAGCTGGCGGCCGGAGGTAACGGGTGGGTTGCCGGGCGCACCGGGTTCCACGCCGATCAGGGCTACATCGACCGGCTTGATCCCAGCCAGGACCACTTTGGCCGAGCTGAAACCGATCGAGCCGACTGCCTGTACGCCGTCGACCCGCTTGAGGCTGCCGAGCTGCGAGCGCCCGATCTGGCTGACGGATGCGGACAGGTCGACGTTGGTTTGGAAGACGATCAAGTTGGCGTCCAGTTTGGAAAGATATTCGCGGTTGGCCAGCGCCAACCCTTGTCCCAGGGCGGCGATGAACAGCACCAGCAGGGTGATGAGGGCGACCACCATACTAAACAATAAAAATCGCCCACGGTTGCGCCATACTTCTTTGAATGCCAGGTAAAATGCCATAAGTTTCCTCGTTGTGTACCGTTGTATAGGTTTATTCTAGCCTGAACGGAGAATATATATAGACTTTGTACAATGTTTGTGGGGTCTAATGCACTGAAATGCAAAAAGGACTTCACCACAGAGAACGCAGAGGTCACAGAGAAAAGCGGTTTGATAACAGAGCAGCGAACCTGGTGAACCGTGGCAGGGGATTACTGTAGGGGTGGGTTCGTGCGGAGCAAGGCGTTGGGAATAGAATTCAAGAGAATGTAAGAAATTCTGTGTAAACGGAATGAACATTATAAACTCAACCGGTCTTCAAAACGGATCACTAATTGGTTGAGAATGGCTGCCCAGTTAAAGATGGGCATGGTCCATTTCTTGGTGATATCGCGAGTGGCCAGGAAAAGCAGTTTGCGGACTGCCTCACCGTTTGGGAATCCTCCTTTGGTTTTGATCACTTTTCGGATCTGGCGGTTGTAGCCCTCGACGGTGTTGGTGGTATAGATCAAGCGACGGATATCGGCCGGGAAGGCGAAGTAGGTGGCCAGGTCTTCCCAATTGTTTTCCCAAGAACGTACGGCTACGGCGTACTTGCTGCGCCACTGATCACCGAGCTTAACTAGATTGGCTTCAGCCGCCTCGCGGGTGGGAGCCTGGTAAACCTTTTTCAAATCCGCCATGAAGGCTTTGCGATCCGTCCAGGTCACATATTTCAGGCTGTTGCGGATTTGGTGGATCACACAGCGCTGTATCTGGGTGTTGGGGAACACGGCCAGGACCGCCTGTTTGAACCCGCTCAAGCCATCCATACAGGCAATCAAAATATCCTTCACCCCCCGGCTTTGCAGGTCGGTGATCACATTCAGCCAAAAATTGGCGGTTTCTGCACCGTTCCCGATCCAATGCCCTAAAACATCGCGATGACCCTCTACATCCACCCCTAAGACCACGTAGACGGCGGTATTATCCACTTTCCCATCCCGGCGCACGTTGATGTGAATGGCATCCAGATAAATGATTGGGTAAATCGCCGCCAACGGGCGGCTCTGCCAGGCTTCCACCAATCCCCATACCTTATCGGTGATGGCACTGATGGTGGCAGGGGATACCTCCATCCCATACAACTCTTCCAGGGTTTCCTGGATATCTCGCACCGACAGACCTTTGGCGTACATCCCGATGATCTTGTCTTCCAGCTCATTCGTGTTGGCGCTGTGCTTTTTGATGATCTGCGGTTCAAACTCACCATTCCGATCCCGGGGTACTTGGATTGTTACCGTTCCATTCGAGCTGCGCAATTTCTTGGGGTAACTCCCGTTGCGACTGTCTCCCGAATTGCGCCCTTTCGCTTCGTAGGGTTCATACCCCAATTGCTCACTCAATTCGGCTTCCAGCATCTGTTCCATCGTTTTCGCAAACAACCGCGCAAAGATGCCCTCTTTGCCGAAAAAATCATCCATCGATTTCGCTGTCCCTAATTCTTTTTGCACTTCCTCGGCCGTGGGCATCATCTCTTGGATCGTCGGCCGTGCAGGTTTCTTTCCGGTCATTGTGCTTTCTCCTTTTTGGTCTACCCATTATACGGTATCCCGTTTACACACAATTCCGGACACTCTCTTTTTTGTATAATTTTCTCGCCACATTCTCGACAAATTCATGGGTTACGTCTTTTTCAAGCCCAAATCCCCAAGTCTCTACAGCAACATTTCGAAAAGTAAATTCAATGTTGTATATGACTTCATAATCTCCACCGCTAGTCATTGTCTTCGAAATCGCCACATAACTTGTATCTCCAAAATCAATGGTTTTGTCTACCATCTTCCAATCATTCGGATACATATTTGGTCTACTATAATCTTTGGTCAGAAGACGAGCGCCCTCAATCGTTTTATAGATCACAACAGAACAATAGACTTCCTGTGGCATATATACCGCTCTTGTGCCACGGTTAAAATTAACAAACCATCCAACAATCCGACCAGTTCGATTGATATATTCTTTTCCTTTTTCTACCGTCCAACCTGAGACCACCTCTTCGTTTGTATGTATGCTCATCCATTCCTGATTCGGAATATAATAATTACCCTCGACGGGTAAATCATTTTTTACACATAAATATTTCTGGGGGTCAATATCCAAGATGCGAATATCCGGCGTCACCGTAGGAGTAAGTGAGGGGGCGCTTGTTTGGGTTGGAGCGGGAGAGGGCGTCTGCGTTTCTGTGGGTACAACCGACGGTTTGACCGTTTCTGTCAATGTGGGCTGTGCCAAACTGGTTTGCTGAATTGCAGTTTGAATGGCCCCACTTGAAGGTACAGCCGGTGAACAAGCTGTTAAAACGAAAACAGCAACAAGTAAGGCTAAAAATCTTTTCATGTTAATCTCCTAACCCTATGAAAATGGAATTTGCACAATTGATTGAGGCGATTCAAAAACTTATACAACCCCCACCAAGTTTCATGCGATTAATGAATTATATCATTTGCAATGATGCTCTTCATGTTGGACATAACCAACTTTAGCGAGGTACTTTCGCTTCATCTACCACGTGACATTGGATGTCGAATATTTTGGCAAAATCATAAATTTCAGTAGGAACTTGATAAGCGGCCAGATGAAGTTCTACATCATATGGTTGCCCTTGTCCGCGTTCAGCCGCGAGCAGCGCGCGATACTTGATAAGTTGATATACGCCTTTTCCTAGTTCGCCCACTAAAGGACCTACTTTGACCTCAATAACGGCGCAGCGCTTGCCAACAAGCTCCACCAAGATATCGCAGCGGTCAGCAGATAGGAGTACAACCTCGG
>JBBRWF010000516.1:0-3649 GCA_038249405.1 Anaerolineales bacterium | reverse complement strand
TCCCTTGACCATGCAGGATGATATCCTCAATCCGAAAAATGCCAAATCCAAAGTCAAAAATCGGAAAACAGCGATTGAAATTTATCCAGGCGTCCATGAGGCGATTTATCCGCATGAAATTTGGGAGAAGAACCAGGGGCTACGCGCCGCCAAAGGCAAAACGCCGACCACTTCTAAAACGCCAAAACGCATTTACATGCTGAGTGGGATTGCGCGTTGTTGGGAATGTACCCCTTTTGCTAACCCAGGAGCCATAATCACCTTGCGCGGAACATCCAATGGTTCTGGAAAACGGATATATCGCTGCGCCTTGCTCCACGGTAAGTCGAAAGCGGAACTTTCGGCCCAGGGAGAAGCTGAAATGTTGGCCGGTTTGAACTTACAAGCCACCCCTACCGGAGCGGTCGATGAATTGGTCGCCCGGCATCAGAAAACCAGCCTGCCCGCGGAGCAACTTGAAGCCCAGGTGGACAAACTGGTGGCTCAGCTGGTCATTCCTGAAAGCTGGTACGAAAACATTCTCGCCTATTTTCTGAGCTTGGATGGTCCGGCGGAATTTAAACGCCGCAGTTACAACCTGCGCCAGGAGATGCAGAGCTACAAGATCCAGCATCTCGAAGGGGTGATCGATGCCGCGGAGCTACGCTCGCACACCATTCGGATTGGTCGCGAGTTGAGCCAGCTTAGCCCGCAGGCCGACCCGCGAGCACGAGCGCTGGCCCCCCTGCTGGGGGATTTTCCGGCTTTGTGGACTAAATTAAGCCCTGGCAGACGGCGCACACTGTTGGGCAAGATGTTCGAAGGCTTGTATTTTGACAGCACCGGCCAACTGGTGGAGGCTCGCGCCCGTGCGCCGTTTGATAAACTGCTGAAGTTAGCCGAAGCTTCAGAAAAAATGGTTTGATCCACCCTGGTGCTTTCTGTTTTCTCGGTCTGGAAAGCAGAATATGGGAGAGAAAACTCCGAGCCTTTGGATTGCCAATAAAAAGTCGCCAGTTCCAACCCAGTGGCAAAAGCCCTGCCTTTAGCGCTGGGCAGGGCTTTTAGAAACATTTTGTCTTGATCTGCTGTACCGAGAATAGCTGATCTCTACGTTTCAAAATACTTACTCATCAGGGTTAATATGGCTTCGGCGACCCGTTTGCGTTTGTTCGGCTCGCCAATTTTTGCTACCGCCTGAGCCACTTCCACCGCTTCAGGCGGCAGCTTCTCGGCGCTGGTCGTTTCAATATCAAAAATGCTCAGTGAGGGCCAACCCGCCAGGGTAATAAGTTCATTAGGATGTACGCCCCAATGGTTTGCCAGCAAAACACAAGCCGTAATGGTTGGTCGTTGCCCGCTAATCACACGCCGAATAGCCTGATGATCGAGATCGGATTTCAGCGATGCTTCGCGGTAACTCTCATTATGTTCTTTGAGAAGTGACTGTATCCGCCCCACCAGCTGATCGTGATCATATTTACTCTCCAAACCTTGTCGGCGCACATTTGCAAAGGTTTCTTTCTCGGGCATCTGGGACTCCATTAATCAGCTACAATTTTATTCAGCCCAGCTTGGGCTGAGCGCATTATATCCTAATCAAGGAGTCTCCAATGCAAAGTGAAAGTACGTCCCCCCCTCTGCGTGCCGTTGGTTACCGGCGCGTGTCTATGCGTGAACAGGTTGATAACTTTAGCCTCGATGCGCAAGAAAGCAACCTTACGCGTTACATCGAGTCGCGTGGCTGGCAGTTACTTGAGATCTATGTCGATGCTGGCATTTCAGCCAAGCAGGGCAGCCAACGGCCCGCACTGGAACGGCTCCTGAAGGATGCCAGCCAGAAAAAGTTCGACGTGATCGTGGTTGATAAAATCGACCGTTTCTACCGTCATCTCAACAGCCTGCTCACGACCCTCGATCAGCTCAATGGCTACGGTGTTTCATTTGCGTCTGTGCAAGAGCAGCTCGATTTCACCACCCCCTGGGGCAAACTGATGCTGACAGTTCTTGGCACTCTGGCGGAAATCTATTTGGATAACTTGCGTCAGGAAACCCGTAAAGGCAAAATCCAGCAACTCCGTCAGGGTTTGTGGATTGGCGGTATTCCCTACGGCTACTGCCGTGGCCTGTGTTCCAATTGCACGGACCCGAATGGTAAAAACTACTGCCCAGATTACGGCAATCCAAACCTGGCGGATGGCAAAAGCCTGGTACCCCACCCGCTTGAGAGCCAGGTTGTGAAATGGGTTTTCGATTGGTATGTTAATCAGGACGAGTCGCATCGGAGCATTGCCGAACGGTTGAATGGCCTGCAGTTCACACTGCCCGATGGTAGTTCTCTGCCCGTCAGGCAAAAAGGCGCGCCAAACCGAACCGAACCGCGTCCTTTTACGCGCGATATCATCCGGGATATTCTCCGGCGAGTGGCCTATACCGGTAAAATTGCCTACCGTGAAGTGAATTCCCAGGGGGTCTATCCAAAACGTGGCACTCCCAAGCAAATATTTCCCGGCAAACAGCCCGCTCTGGTGGAAGATGATCTCTTCCAAAAAGCGCAAGAAGTCCGCGCCCTGCGCTCTCGGAATTGCTTTGTGCGCCACAATCAACCTGTGCGGCTCTACCCACTGACCGGCATTTTGTACTGCGGCTATTGTGGAGGAAAAATGCGCGGTGTTTCAAAAACGGGAGGCCATTATTACTATGAGGATAGCAATCAACAGGATCGGGTCTGTCAATGTCAGCAAAAACTGGTTCGAACTGAAAAGATTGAAGAACAAGTAGTAAAATGGATTGCAGAGACACTGGCAACTGCGATTCAGCCAGAAGCTATTCAGGCACAAGAACACGTGACCGAACTGGAAAAACGTCACGAACGCGCCAGAGAACTTTACCTGGCCGGGGAATTAGAACGCTCCGTTTATGAAAATGAACGGATTCGGTTTGAAAATGCCTCGGAAAACTTGCAGATAAATAATATCCATGCTACACTAGCATTAACCAGTGTGATTCAGCCACAACTGGAACATTGGTCAGAGTTGACACAACTTAATCGCAAAAGGCTTTTTCGACTAGTGATCGAAAAAGCCTACTTGCAACAAAACGCATTCGTGGCCGCGGAGCCTACTATTGCGTTTCAGCCTTTGACAAGGCCTTGGTCGCTCACAGTCCCAGAAACGGGACGGTGTAACAGCGGGGAGGGCGGGATTTGAACCCGCGGTCGAGGTTTAAAGCCCCGACACTCACTTAGCAGGCGAGCCCATTCAGCCACTCTGGCACCTCCCCATATTCAGTTCTGGGATAACCATCTGCGGAGGGAGTGGGATTCGAACCCACGGTGGCTTTCACCACGACGGTTTTCAAGACCGTTACCTTCAGCCGCTCGGTCATCCCTCCGAGCGGAGAGAATTCTACCATAAGTTGCCAATTTGAACTGAGTTATTTATAAATTTGTTAGCCCAAAGTAGTAATGTCCTATTTCCCCCAAGTTAAAATGTCCTATTCTTGGAGGACAGGAAATTGGAGAAATTACTAACGATGAGCGCGAACGAATTGAGCCGATTAGAAATAATGCAGCGAGTGGAAGAAAAGCGTCTGAAGCAAAAAGAAGCCTCAGAAATACTGGGCCTGACAGTCCGGCAGGTTAGGCGGCTGGTAAGCAATTACCGGGAGT
>JBBRWF010000515.1:0-3655 GCA_038249405.1 Anaerolineales bacterium | reverse complement strand
TCAAGGCCAACTTTGCCGCCATGATGCGCTGGTTGCAGCGTGGCGTGCCCTTGCCGCTGGGTGCCATTCATAACCAGCGCAGTCTGGTGGCACTGGATAATCTGGTCGATTTTATTTTGCTTTGCCTTACGCACCCCGCTGCAGCCAATCAGACTTTTTTGGTATCCGATGGCGAAGATGTTTCCACCACAGAGCTGCTGCGCCGCATGGGGCAAGCCATGGGCCGCCCGGCGCGCCTGCTTCCTGTGCCTGAAAGCTGGCTCAAGCTGGCTGCGGGCATAGTGGGCAAGTCAGATGTAGCGCAGCGCTTGTGTGGGTCTTTGCAGGTTGATATTGAAAAGACGCGGCGCTTGCTTGGGTGGAGTCCGCCATTCACCCTGGACGAGGGGTTGATGAAGGCGGCGGAAGGTGTGTGTTTGTGAAGCGGCTGTTTGATCTTTTGTTGGCTTTTGCGGCGGCTGTGGTGTTGGCCCTGCCGGTGTTGCTGATCGCTGTGTTGGTCCGGCTGACTTCTACAGGGCCTGCGTTGTACTGGTCTGACCGCGTGGGACGATACAACAAGGTTTTCAAAATGCCCAAGTTTCGCAGTATGCGAGTTGGTACGCCGGCGGTGGCTACGCATCTGCTGGCTGACCCCAGGGCGGTTCTCACACCGATTGGCAGTTTCTTACGCAAGAGT
This sequence comes from Anaerolineales bacterium, assembly GCA_038249405.1. Classification (GTDB taxonomy): domain Bacteria; phylum Chloroflexota; class Anaerolineae; order Anaerolineales; family Villigracilaceae; genus UBA5195. The sequence continues at coordinate 2,976 of JBBRWF010000515.1, read as the reverse complement.
AGTCTGGATGAGTTGCCGCAGCTATGGAGTATTCTGGTGGGGCATATGAGTTTTGTTGGCCCTCGGCCTGCGCTTTTTAATCAGGATGATTTGATTTCGTTGCGTACAGAGGGCGGGGTGCATGAATTGGTGCCGGGGCTGACGGGGTGGGCGCAGGTTAATGGGCGGGATGAGTTGCCGATTCCTGAAAAAGTAGCGTTGGATGTTGAGTATATGCAGCGGCGGTCTTTGTGGTTTGATGTGCGGATTTTGTGGTTGACGTTGGTTAAAGTGTTACGGCGTGATGGGGTGGCGCATTGATTGTTTTTGGGGCGTGTGGTTTGGAATCAGGGGTCATTAGGGGCTCGACCGCTTGATCGCCCAGAGGATCGGGGCTCCTACAGGTGGCGCAGGTTTGGTACGGAGGGATTTGTAGGAGGATTGGTGCCGGTTGACGGGGTGGGCGCAGGTTAGTGGGCGGGATGAGTTGCCGATTCCTGAAAAAGTAGCGTTGGATGTTGGGTATATGCGGCGACGGTCTTTGTGGTTGACGTTGGTTAAAGTGTTACGGCGTGATGGGGTGGCGCATTGATTGTTTTTGGGGGTGTGGTTCGGAATCAGGGGTCATTAGGGGCTCGACCGCTTGATCGCCCAGAGGATCTGGGCTCCTACAGGTGGCGAAGGTTTGGTACGGAGAAAATTGTAGGAGCGCAGATCTCTGCGCGATTCAGCGCATCAACAGCCACACAATCTCATTTTGCCAAGGGTTCGTTTTTTGACACACAACGGTAATCATTTTCTAAAGATAGCGTTCCATGCTTAAGCCCTTCTTGAAACTCCCGCGTAGGCAGAAACAGCTGATTGCTGTCGCTACCGATTACGTGTTGCTGCTCTTCGCCTTCTGGTCGGCGCTGGCGTTGCGTTTTGAAACCCTGACCCCTTCCATTTCTGGCTATGGCTGGCAAATGCTGGTGGCGCCATTGTTGGCGGTCCCGATCTTCATCCGGCTCGGCTTGTATCGGGCGGTGATCCGGTTTATGGAAGATCGGGTGGTGTTTGTGGTGGCTGGTGGAGTGACTCTCTCGGTAATGCTGCTTGGGGCAATTATTGCCTTTACGCACACCTCCGGGTTTTCACGCGGCGTCTTTGGGATTTACTGGTTATTGGCGATTGTTTATGTCGGGGCAACCCGCTTTCTGGCGCGCAGTTATTTCCTGCGTTCCGAGCGCAAGCAGGATTTCCGAAAAAAAGTGGCGATCTATGGTGCCGGAAGTTCAGGGACGCAATTGGCTTGCGCTTTGAAGGCCGGTAGAGAGTATTTGCCCGTGGCGTTCTTTGATGATAATCCGGCAATTCAGAAGACCGAACTGGCCGGGCTGCGTGTTTATTCTCCTGATGAACTGCCCGTTGTTCTATCTGCCAAGGAAATTGATGAGGTACTGCTTTCTATTCCGTCGGCAAGCCGCGCACGGCGGTCAGAAATAATCATTCACCTTGAAGCGTTGCATTGCAAAGTCAAACTTGTGCCGAGTATGTCGGAGCTGGTGAGCGGGACTATTACGGCTGATGTAATTCGGGAAGTCGAAATTGAAGATCTGCTTGGCCGGGATGCGGTGGTCCCTGATTCCGCGCTGTTAGGCCGGTGCATTACCGGGAAAGCGGTTCTTGTCTCCGGGGCAGGCGGTTCGATTGGCTCCGAGCTTTGCCGCCAGATTCTCCGTTTGAAGCCATCACGTTTGGTACTAATCGATATCTCGGAATTTGCGTTGTATACGATCGATCAGGAATTGGTGTCATTGTGTTCGAAACTCAAGGTGCAGGTCGAGATCGTTCCCTTGCTTGGGTCAGTGATTCACCAGCGTCGGAATGAGATGGCTATGAAGAGTTTCGGCGTGCAGACGGTGTATCACGCGGCGGCTTACAAGCATGTTCCTTTGGTTGAGCACAATCCCGTTGAGGGAGTACGCAATAACGCCTTGGGCACCCGACGCATGGCAGAAGCAGCGATAGCGGCGGGTGTAGAAACGTTTGTACTGATTTCTACCGACAAAGCAGTACGGCCGACCAACGTGATGGGCGCGAGCAAACGGTTGTCCGAACTCATCCTGCAGGGGCTGTCCCGGCAGGGCGGGAAGACGCGCTTTTGCATGGTTCGTTTTGGCAACGTGCTGGGTTCCTCGGGCTCGGTTGTGCCACTTTTCCGCAAGCAGATCGCTGCGGGTGGGCCGATTTCGTTAACCCATCCGGACATTACCCGTTACTTCATGACGATTCCGGAAGCCGCACAATTGGTGATTCAGGCTGGTGCCATGGGAAAAGGGGGCGAGGTTTATGTGCTGGATATGGGGCAACCGGTCAAAATCATCGACCTTGCCAAGCGCATGGTTCATTTGAGCGGAATGACCGTACAGGATGAGGAGAATCCGGAAGGGGATATCGCCATCAAGATTGTCGGACTGCGGCCTGGAGAAAAACTATTTGAGGAATTGCTGATTGGTGAGAACGTGGAGGGTACATCGCATCCGTTAATCATGCGCGCGTATGAGCACGAACTTTCTTGGCAACTATTGAAGGAACGGTTAGGTGAGCTTGATGTGGCGAGTCAGGCGTTTGATTTTGAAAAGGTGCTGGCGTTGCTGGGTTCTTTGGTGCAGGAATATGCGCCCGCTCACCACGGAGACGGCGAGTTACTCTGGCGAACGATGGACGACTATGAGCACCGCGATGTTGTGGTGCATTGAGTTTCTAGGAGAGTATTTTTGATGAGCGAAACAGAAGTTTTCGAAGAAGAAGAGATCAGCCTGTTTGACCTTTGGGATAAGCTAAGAAGTGGCTGGCGCTATGTGGCAGGAGGCGCCGCTATTGGTTTAGTTGGTGCTGGCTTGGCGGTTGGGTTGATTTCGCCAAGATATGAGGCGGTAGCCATCGTGCAGGTTGGGCAGGTTGGGCAGGTTGGGCAGGTTGGGCAGGTTGGGCAGGTTGGGCAGGTTGGGCAGG
>JBBRWF010000514.1:0-3656 GCA_038249405.1 Anaerolineales bacterium | reverse complement strand
GGGCGCAATCTGGACTGATGACAACGAAACGGATACAAACAATGCCAGTCTGGCCCGGTTGCTGACTGGCCTGCTGCGTCGCTGCCGCAGCAGGGTCTACCTGGGCCTCACTGAGCTAAGCGAGAGCGGATACGAACAGCGCGGAGTGATGATCAGAGCCTTTCAGCAGGTGCTGCAGGGAAAATAAAAAACCTGCCCGTGGGCAAGTTTTGATGTACTCAAATCATCACTTACAGGGTCTTTAATAACGCCTGGCGGCTGTTGCGCAAACGCTGTGAAATCAGTTCTGCCATGCGGTGCATCACCATAAAACCATCGGCCGGGTGGTCAGACAGAATCTTCATCAGTTTCTTGCCATCCACATCCAGAGTCTGGGTCGGTTCTTCACAATAAGCCGAAGCCGTATAATAATGAGGCTCCACCAACCCCGACCAACCGAAACATTCATAAGACTTGGAAACAAATGAGACCGTTACACTATCCGGCTTGGTCATAATGTTTACCCGCAGGGCAAGGCTGCCTTTGACCAGGAAGTGCAGTTGATCGGCCTTTTCGCCTTCACGAAAAACCGCCTGCCCCTCGCTAAAACTCAGTTCTTCACTGATGGCAGCAATTTCTTCCAAAACAGCCGGAGTAACATCTTTGAACAAAGGGAAACCGGCAATAAAATCTGAATTGACCACGCGAACCTCCAGGTGACTGCTTGAATTGTTAGATATTCTGATTACTCGCTGATATTATAAAGGTAAACTACGTGTAAAATCAACTGGAGATTTTCAGATTCGCCATTATTTGTCAATCTTATATCACCCACAGGGAAAATATGCCAATCAACGAAATCACCTATAAACCAAAATACAACGGCAGCAGGCGCTTTGCGCTCTACCTGTGGCCGGTTTGGGCGGTGCTCTTCTTTTACTTTCTGTACGCCGCCGCAGTGACGCAATCCTACAACCCCCAGGGTTTGCTGGCTTTCATTTTTAGCGCCATGACCTTCACCTTACTCTTCCGTGTCTTTCGCCAGGCGACCTTTGCAGATCAGACCGTTGTTAAACGGTATTTTATACGCGATCTGCGGATTGACTACAAGGACATCACCGCCTTTGACCCATACGGGTCAAAAGCCAAAACCGGCAACATCTCCATGCAAATGATGCATCCAGAGAGCGCCAGACAGTTTGCCAAAATCATCAACCAGCTCATGACCCATAAGAAAATAAAACTCAAGAAGCTCAAATAGACTCACCGCCAGGTGACAGGTTGGGAACAGATGCCCGAATTTACACCGCGCCCATCGCAATCCGCAATTCTAGAATACCAGGGGGGCACCCTGGGCATTTCTGCTGTGCCGGGCAGCGGCAAGACTCACATCCTCAGCGCGCTCGCCGCTCAAATCATTGCGTCTGGCGTCCTAAAAGTCGATCAGGAAGTGCTGATTGTCACCCTGGTGAACTCCGCGGTCGATAACTTCTCGCAGCGCATCAGCGGTTTCATCCGCGACCAGGGGCTCATCCCGCATCTGGGGTACCGCGTGCGCACCCTGCACGGCCTGGCGCATGATATCGTCCGCGAGAACCCGGGCCTGGTCGGGCTGGAAAATCGCTTTGCAATCATCGACGACCGCGAAGCCGGCTTCATCCGCAAGGAAGCCGCGAATGCCTGGCTGTCAGCCCATCCTTACGAGCTGGATGACTTGATGGACCCGGCCCTGGATGAATCAAAACGCGATTTTGCCCGCCGTCAGCATTTGCCCGAACTTGTCGACAGCCTGGCAACCGCATTTATCCGCACCGCAAAAGACCTGCGCAAAACACCCGACAGATTGCGCGCCCACCTGGATGCAGCCCCCACCCGTCTGCCGCTGGCAGAAATGGGCTGGGATATTTACACAAACTATCAGCGCGCGCTCACCTACCGTGGAGCAGTCGATTTTGATGACCTGATCCGGCTGGCGCTCGAGGCTCTCACCATCTCACCCCAGCTCCTGGACCGCCTCAGCGCGCGTTTTCCATATATCCTCGAAGACGAAGCCCAGGATTCCAGCGCGCTGCAGGAACAGATCCTCGGCAAGTTATCCAGGGGCAATTGGGTGCGCGTGGGCGACCCAAACCAGGCAATTTTTGAAACCTTTACCACCGCGAAACCAGAATATCTGCTCAACTTTATTGCCGAAGCAGACTACCAGCGCGACCTGCCTGTCTCAGGCCGCTCGCAGCCGTCCATCATTGCCCTCGCCAACCAGCTGATCGACTGGGTGCGCTTGGAACACCCCTTCCCAGAGTGCCGCAGTGCGCTAACCACCCCCTTCATCCAGACCACTGAACCTGGCGACCCTCAGCCCAACCCGCCAGATAACCCCGCCGGACTGGGCTTAATGCGAAAAAAATACACTCCCGATGAAGAAGTTCTGGCTGTCATTAATTCAGTTGAGAAATGGCTGCCCGCTCACACCGACCAGACTGTGGCAATCCTGGTACCTCGGAACAAACGCGGCACAGACATCGTTAATAAATTAAAAGAGCGCAAGATCGATTACGTTGAATACCTTGCGAGCACATCCACCACACGCGCCGCGGCCGGCGCACTGGGGAATTTGCTCGCATTTCTATCAGACCCAACCTCTTCCACAAAGCTCTCCAGGGTCTACGAAGTCTGGCGGCGGGCCTGGCGTGAGGATCCCGCGCAGAAAAAGTTCTCCGACCACATTTCTGAATTGATCCGAAAGTGTGCCGCCGTCGAAACCTTCCTTGCTCCTCGGCCAGATCATGACTGGCTGGCAGATATCGCGGAAACAGAATCGGAAATTGTTCTGCTTGAACTGGAAGATTTTTGCAAAATTGTGCGCCGCTGGCTGGGGACCGCCCTGCTGCCTGTCGACCAGATGCTGCTCACCCTGGCCCAGGACCTGTTCACCGAGCCGACCGACCTGGCGCTCGCGCATAAACTGGCCATCGTCCTGCGCCAGGTTGCCAACGACCATACCGAGTGGCGCCTCCCAGAGCTTACCACCGAATTGGGTGTGATCGCCAAGAATGAACGCCGCTTTTTAGGTTTCAGCTCCGATGACTCCGGGTTTGACCCCGCACGCCACAAAGGCAAAGTGGTGGTCTCCACCATGCACAAAGCCAAGGGACTGGAATGGGACCGCGTCTACCTCATGTCAGTCAATAACTATGATTTCCCCTCGGGCGATATGAATGATGCCTACCAGTCAGAAAAGTGGTTTGTACGCGGCAAATTAAACCTGGAAGCCGAAGCCCTGGCGCAGCTGCGCAACGCCCTGACCACCAACGAATTTGACTGGCAGCCAGAAGGCGAGGCCACCTTACAGGCCCGCACCGATTACATCCGCGAACGCCTGAGGCTGCTGTATGTCGGCCTCACCCGCGCCCGCCGCGACCTGGTAATGACCTGGAACACTGGCCGAAGGGGCGATTCAACCATGAGCCTGCCCATGGCCGCCCTGATTGGCTGGCTGGATGGACAAAGAAAGTACGACTAGCCTTGCATTTATACAACCATCTTGAAATCACCTTCCTCAAATGAGAAAAAATGAAAACCAACAAATCCATCCTTTTCACCCTTTTTGTAATCATTCTTCTTACGGCTTGCAGCATGCCAGTCAGAGCCCAACCCACCCCCGCCATCGACCAGGC
>JBBRWF010000513.1:0-3663 GCA_038249405.1 Anaerolineales bacterium | reverse complement strand
GATTATGTCGCCTCCCAGCTCGAGAAGGTTGGTTTCACGGTCGACCGCCAGTACAAGAAGTCGTCTGAAGCTTCCCCGATCTGGCTGCGCACGGAAGGAAAAGAAGGCAAATGGCATCTGTACACTGCTGCCTGGAGTTCTACGGTCCTCAGCCGCGATGAAAAGAACATGTTCCAGCAGATGTACCTGGCGAGCAGCGCTCAGGGCTCGCAGCCGTTCCTCTCCAACGTTTCGGATCCCGCCTTCCAGAAGCTTGGCGACGATCTGAATAACGCCGCATTCACCACCCTTCCCCAACGCCGCGAAATGATGGTCAAGGCGATGAGCCTGGCCATGGAAGATTCGCTGCAGGTTTGGCTGATCGACGGCAAGAACTATGCCCCGATTGCTCCGACCGTTCAGGCTACCGGCGACCTCGCCGCTGGTTTGGAAGGCGCCCAGGTTTGGCCTTATACCCTGCGCTTTGTGGGCAAGGAAGGCGGCCAACTGAAGTGGGGCGAACCCGATCTGTTTGCAGATCCGTGGAACCCGATCGCCGGCAGCAACTGGGCCTTCGATCAGGCTGCGATCCGCGCGACCTCCTCGGGCGACACGATGAACGATCCATACACCGGCCTCGTGTGGCCGCTGCGCATCGCCAAGGCAGTTGTGACGTTCCAGACCGGCCTGCCGGCTGGCAAGACCCTCCCGTGGGTTGACTTCAACTATGCCGATACCATCAAGGTTCCGGCCGACGCCTGGGCTGATTGGGATGCCAAGACCCAGACCTTCATTGCTGCTGGCGATGGCAAGACTGCCAAGCGCAAGACCGTTGTCTTCTACCCTGCCGATTTGTTCAAGACTGTCAAATGGCATGATGGCAGCAATGTCTCCATGGGCGATATCGTCATGGGTATGATCTATACCTTCGACCGCGCCAAGAAAGACAGCGCCATCTACGATGAAGCCAACGCTGTGCCGATCTTCGACGCTTTTATGGCTGCCTTCAAGGGCATGAAGATCGTCTCCAGTGACCCGCTCATTGTCGAATACTACAGCGACGCCTACTTCCAGGACGCCGAATTGAACGTCCCGGTCTTCTGGCCGAGCTATGGATATGGCGAAGGCAGTTGGCCGGTCCTGGCCGTTGCTGGCCGCGCTGAAGCCGAAGGCAAGTTGGCTTTGTCGTCCGACAAAGCTGGCGCCGATGCCAACAAACCGGTCGAACAGACCAGTTTCATTGGCGGCCCGAGTCTCGCGGTCCTGGCTGAATACCTCGACAAATCGATTGCCGACAAATTCGTCCCGTATGCCCCGACCCTTGGCAAGTATGTGACCGCCGACGAAGCTGTCGCGCGCTACACCGCCGTCAAGGCTTTCTATGCCGCTCATGGTCACTTCTGGATTGGAACCGGTCCGTATCTGCTGGACAAGGTCTTCCTGACTGAGAAGAGCCTGACCCTTAAGCAGTTTGCCGATTATCCCGATCTGGCCTCCAAGTGGTCTTCGTTTGGTGAACCCAAGCTGGCCACCGTTGCGCTGGATGGACCCGGCCAGGTGAAGATTGGCGAAGAAGCTGTCTTTACCGCGACCGTCACCTTCAAGGATGCGCCGTATGCCTCCGCTGATATCAAGCAGGTCAAGTACTTGCTGTATGATGCCACGGGTGCCGTCGTGTCGGTTGGTGAAGGCAAAGCCACCGGAGAAGGCGTCTACACCATCACTCTTGGTGCAGATATCACCTCCAAGCTTGCCGCTGGCTCCAACAAGATCGAAATCGCGGTCATCCCGCTGCCGGTCAGTATCCCAGCTTTTACCTCCATGGAGTTTGTAACAGCGCCCTAAAAAGCCTGTTGGTTAAGTGCTAATGATAGGGGCAAGGAAATAATTTTTCCTTGCCCCTATCCACTCTGATTCACGAGGTTAACCATGACCCCTGGCACCGAACCGGTTTCGCAAGATGTCAAGAAATCTTTTCTAAGCAGCACTTTTGCAAGAGTTGCGCGCTACACACTCGTGCGGCTGGTCATTCTCTTTTTGACGGTCGTGGTGGGCGTTTATCTAACCATCATGATTGCCAATATGGGTGGCTACGTGGATGTCATTATGAAGGGTGAAATCCGCGAACGGCTCACCCAAAAAATTATGGCAGCTCCAGCCAATATCAATTTATCGACCGATGTAAAAAAGCAGCTGCTCGAGAAATCCATCGCAAACGAAGAAAACCGGATGGGGCTCAATACTCCCCTTCCGGTTAGAACTTTTAATTACCTGACCGATGCACTGACCCTCAATTTGGGACGGGCAAAAAATATGGCCAGCGACAGCGGCTCCAGATCGGTGCAGTTGATCATTTTGGAACGCCTGCCGGCCACGCTGCTGTTGATGGGTTCATCATATCTGATATTGTTTTTTGTCAGCATCTTCCTTGCGCTTTCCCTTTCCAGGCAGTATGGAAGTTTTTGGGATAAGCTGGTGATTGGGCTTTCCCCTACATCCGCTGCGCCGCCCTGGTTTTATGGGATTTTCTTCATTTTGATTTTTGCGGCGATCTTGAGGGTTTTACCTTTTAGCGGCCTGGTTTCAGCCCCGCCTCCTGATAATAAATTTGACTATATATTGAGCGTGCTGCAGCATCTTATTTTGCCTGCCTCTTCGATCATTATCAGCTCAATTTTCCTCAGCATTTACAATTGGCGCACCTTCTTCCTGATTTACTCCAGCGAAGATTACGTGGATTTGGCCAAGGCCAAAGGACTGCCAGCCCGCGATATCGAAAGCCGCTATATCTTGCGCCCGACACTGCCAACGATTATCACCAATTTCGCCTTATTGGTGATTGGGTTGTGGACTGGCGCAATCATCACGGAGACGATTTTTAAATGGCCTGGTTTGGGGCGTACGCTGTACACCGCCATTGGCCAGTATGAAACGTCTGTGATTGTCGCTTCGACCATTATTTATGCCTATTTGCTGGCAATTACGGTCTTCCTGTTGGATTTCGTATATGCCCTGGTCGATCCAAGAGTTAAAGTCGGCGGTGGTGGAAACCAATCATGAACGCATTAAGAAACTCACTCCGTGAAATTACGCGTTATCCGTCCGCGATTGTGGGCGTGTTTGTCATCTTGCTGTTGTTCGTCCAGGCAGCCTATGCCATGATCACGATTCCGTACGATGAGGCAATCCGCCTTTGGCGTGGCGGCGAAGAAGTTTGGTACCAGAATCCGAAATTTGCCCCGCCTGAATGGACGAATGTCTTTTCGGCCAAAAAAGAGCCAATTTCATTTCACGCGAAAAGCGTCGATGGCGCACTGAATAAAGTGGTCACGCCTGGCGATAAAGTATCCACACAAAAATTCTCGTACTCGTTTGATTACAATTACGACGGTTTTCCACAGGAGATGCTGATCTATTTCAATACGGCCTTCGATAAGAAGCAGCCGTTTGTCTCGATTTACCTGCAAACCCCGGATGGCCGTAAACTGCGCGTCGCGGATGTTGGCGTACCGCACACACTGACATTCCGCTTTTCGCAGGATAAAAGCTGCAGAAACGATTGAATTCCACCAATGTCATGCAGGCCCTGTTCGTCGATCCGAAGACGACCGCCAATCCGGTGCCGCTCAAAGGGAAGTACACCCTCCTGATTGACGGGGTCACGTTCGAAAAAGACGCAAACAT
>JBBRWF010000512.1:0-3665 GCA_038249405.1 Anaerolineales bacterium | reverse complement strand
TCGTGGGTCACGTAAATAAAGGTGGTCTGCAGGCGTTGGTGCAGTTTGCTAATTTCGGCCCGGGTCTGAACGCGCAGCTTAGCATCCAGGTTCGACAGCGGTTCATCAAACAAGAATACTTTGGGATGGCGAACAATAGCACGACCAACAGCGACACGTTGACGCTGACCACCAGAGAGCTGACGCGGTTTTCGATCCAGGAGTTCGTTGATGCCCAGAATTTCAGCAGCTTCACCAACACGCTTCTTGATTTCTTCTTTGGGCGTGCCGCGCAGCTTGAGGCTGAATGCCATATTATCGAACACAGAAAGGTGAGGATACAGCGCGTAAGACTGGAACACCATGGCAATATCGCGATCCTTGGGGGCAACATCGTTGACCACACGATCCCCGATCAAAATTTTACCGCGGGAAATTTCTTCCAACCCGGCAAGCAGACGCAGAGCTGTGGTTTTGCCGCAGCCCGATGGACCGACGAACACCAAAAATTCTTTGTCAGCGATTTCCATGTTCAAATCGTTCACCGCGAGTACATTACCAAATTCTTTTGTTACATGATCATACGTTACACTGGCCATAACTTCCTCCGTTTCATGAAAATATAGTGAATATATTATAGCGCATTTCAGTTTTGCAAGGAAGATTTTCGTAAAACAGGTTTTAAATAACTCACTGAGAAAACCTCTTGCCGTAGTAGAATCATGCCCATGTCCACTTCCGATGATGTCACTCCCGTCCGTCAGCAGTACCTGGAAACCAAGCGCCAATACCCCAACGCAATCCTGTTTTTCAGGTTGGGCGATTTTTATGAAACCTTTGATGAGGATGCTGAGACCGTTTCACGTGAATTGGATATTGTGCTAACCTCGCGGCCCATCGGCAAGGGGTTGCGCGCGCCACTGGCGGGGATTCCTTATCATGCGGTAGACAATTACCTGGCAAAGCTGATTGAAAAGGGTTATCACGTTGCCATCGCTGAGCAGGTTGGCGACCAGCCCGCCAAGGGGATTTTTCCACGCAAAGTGGTGCGCGTGGTCACGCCCGGCACACTGATTGAGCCCAGCCTGCTACCCGGCGATGCTAACAACTACCTGGCAGCGGTGGTTTTTGACAGTTCACCGATGGAAGGCGTCCAAAAAGCTTCAGTAGCCTATGTTGACATTACTACGGGAGAATTTGCAGTCACCGAATTGAATTTTGCAGACGGCTCCCCGCTGCGGGCTGAATTAACCCGCCTGCGACCTGCCGAGGTAATCCACCCGGATAACATCACTTTGCCCGGTGCGATGGGTCACACCACTCCTCTGCCCGCCTGGCGCTTTGAACCTGGGCGCTGCGCTGAGAGTTTGCTGCACCATTTTGGCGCATCCACGCTGGAAGGATTTGGATTGAAAAATACTCCACTGGCTGTGCGCGCTGCCGGGGCAATATTGCATTATCTCAAGGAAACCGAGCCAGCTTCGCTTAACCTGTTGACGGGCTTGCGGCATTACAGCCTGAACGAGTTTATGACGCTGGATGCTGCCACACGGCGCAACCTGGAACTAACCGAGACCCTGCGCGGCGATCTAAAAGGCTCGTTACTCGGCACACTCGACCACACGGTTTCTCCGATGGGCAAACGCCTGCTACGCCAATGGGTCAGCCAGCCGCTGCTTGACTTGCCGAAAATCCAGACTCGCCAGAATGGGGTTGGTTATTTCTTTTCGAACGGGATGCTGCGCGCCGAGCTGCGTGCCACGCTCAAGCCGCTGGCCGACCTTGAACGCCTGACAAACCGCATTCTCTCCGGTCATGCACAGCCGCGCGACCTGGTGGCCTTACGCGAAACCCTGCGGCTTTTACCCCAGGTGCGCCAGAGCTTTCCAGAATCTGCGCCAGGCCCGGTGCAGGATATCCTGTCAAAACTCTCTCCGTGCAGCGAAGAACTGACCTTGCTGGATGCAGCCATCTCGGATGACCCGCCCGCCACCCTGCAGAACACAGGCATCGTCCGCCCGGGTTATTCCGCAGAGCTGGATGGAGTGATCAGCGCATCGGCCCACGCGCGGGAATGGATCAACAACCTGGAAAGCATTGAACGGGACCGCACAGGCATCAAGACGCTTAAGGTTGGCTATAACAAAGTATTTGGTTATTACATTGAGATTTCCGCAGGACAATCTGCCAATGCTCCGGCCAACTATATTCGAAAACAAACGCTGGTCAACGCCGAACGCTACATCACGCCAGAAATGAAAGAATATGAAACCCTGGTGCTGAATGCCGAGGAACGCATACACGAAATTGAGCAGCGGCTGTTCAAGGAAATCTGTGCCAACCTCTCCAAATCCACAGCCAGGCTGTTGGGCAGCGCACGTGCTCTGGCCGAACTAGATTGCCTCTCTGCTCTGGCAGAAGCCGCAGCACTGGGCGGTTATATTCGCCCGGAAGTGGTGGAAGAAGATATCCTGGAGGTGCGGGATGGACGCCATGCGGTAGTTGAAAACAGCCTGAAGGATGAGCGTTATGTACCGAATGATATTGTCTTTGAACCGGGAGAGCGCGTAAGAGTTATCACTGGACCCAATATGGCTGGTAAATCCACCTACCTGCGACAGGTGGCACTGATCGCTTTGATGGCACAGATGGGCAGCTTTGTCCCGGCGGCCGCGGCGAAACTGGGACTGGTGGACAGAATCTTCACGCGCATCGGGGCACAGGATGAGATCCACGCCGGGCAATCAACCTTCATGGTGGAAATGATCGAAACCGCCAACATTCTGCACCATGCCACGCCGCGTTCTCTGCTTATTCTGGATGAGATTGGGCGCGGAACCAGCACCTATGACGGTGTTTCCATCGCATGGGCGGTTGTTGAACACATCCATAACCATCCACACCTGCGGGCTAAGACTTTCTTTGCCACGCATTACCATGAGCTAACTCAACTGGCTGACCTGCTGCCGGGCGTGCGAAACTATAATGTGGCAGTCAGTGAAGCAGATGGAAAAGTTATCTTTCTGCACAAAATCATCCCGGGCGGCGCGGACCGTTCCTACGGCATCCACGTAGCCCAGATGGCAGGCCTGCCGAGGCCAGTCATCCAGCGGGCAGGCGAGATCATGGCAGAGTTGGAAAAGAGCTCCGGGCGGGCGGTAAAAATCAACCCGGTGGCTGCCCAGCAGGTGGCGCTTTTCCCGGAAACCAACCCAATGCTGGATGAATTGCGCACGATTGACGTTAATTCGCTTTCGCCGATAGAGGCTCTGAACCGGTTGTTTGAATGGCAGAAGAAATATCTAAAAAAGTAGGCAAACGCCTGACAGAAAAAGAAACAGCAGCCCTGTTGTTTTTTGCAGCGCTGTTGTTTGGCATCTGGCTGCGACTGATGCCCGCCGCCAGCGCCGGGTTTCCACTGAATGACGGCGGGATGTTTTACAGCATGATCCGTGACCTGCGAAGCAATGGCTACGCGCTGCCTGCATACACCACTTACAACAAACTGAATATCCCTTTTGTTTATTCGCCGCTTCCCTTTTACCTGGCGGGCGGGCTGGCGGACCTGTTTCATCTGCCTGATTTGAGTGTGCTGTTGTGGCTGCCGGCCCTCGTCAATATCCTGACCATTCCGGCTTTTGCGTTACTGGCTGGAGAACTTCTCGATTCGCAGCTAAAAACCGCTC
>JBBRWF010000511.1:0-3666 GCA_038249405.1 Anaerolineales bacterium | reverse complement strand
GGTTCTGGATAAGCAAGGCAGATTGGAAATGACCTGGACATCCGATCAACAGCCGGATGAGATATATTCTGATCTGGGTGTATTGTTGAAAAAATAAATGAAAGTGAATCAAAACGGCCTGTCGTTGTTGCAGGCCGTTTTGATTCACTTTCATGGTTGAATAGGAAAGCCCTGTGTTTTCCAATCGGTTACACCGCCTGCCATACTTTTTACATCGGTGTAACCAGCCTGTTTGAGAATATCTCGTCCAGATTGACTGCGGTTCCCGGAACGGCAAACCACAACAATTGGCCTATCCTTTGGAACTTCACTCAGTCGGTTGGGCAGTTCCCCAAGAGGAATAAGGGTTGTATTGGGGATATGAAATGAATCCCATTCAGATTGTTCGCGCACATCGACAAAAACAGCTGAATTGTTCTGGTAAAGCTGGTATGCCTGCGCACTGTTAATTTCAGTGGGCAGGTTAGCCGCATCTATCTTCTTGCTTCCAGAAAGCGCGATCAGTGCGATTACCACAACGGCAATCACTACAATCCCGATCTGAACGGTAGGACGGCGTAGAAAACCTGAAAATGAGTTGGCGTTGGAGCGTTGGTGAGTGTTTCTTTTGGGCATGGTTTCCTCAGGATAATGGATTTTATCTTTGGATGTTCCAACGCTGGAAAGGTTGCATTAAATTTCTGCAAGTTCGGATACATTGTCCAGACCGATTACTTTCTTTACTAGAAAATAACTTCCGCCAATTTTAACACCCTTATTTCAGGCCAGCCCGATTCGTGCAGTGGTACAAAGGTGACTACTTGCCAGTTTTCCAACCTGAGGTCATCCATACACATTATCCAGTCATCGTTTTCGGTCATCACTTCTTACAAATGCTAAGAATCTCACATGTTCACAGTGTCTTGAATCGCGCGTTCCATGGCAATCTCATTTGATTGTCTAAAAGAGAAGTGGCTGCTTGGCCACATTAGGCTCATACATTGGCATGTGTACGGCTATACCGTAGGTTGCGCATAATTCCTGGAATTGCGTTTCCAACTTTTTTGCATCCCGTGAAGGTGCAAAATAGCGGCCTCCAAAGGTGTTCAGATACTGCATTTTTAAACCAGGAAATTTTTGTTCAAGCTGTTGGTAAAAATATTCGCGCTGGCGGTCACGTAATGTGACGCCGTAGGAAGCAATAATATATTTTGCTCCGCTGTCTGCTGATTTTTGTACAATGCTGCGTATGTTCTGCAGGTTGTCACCAATGAATGGCAGCACCGGCATCATCGTCACGCCGGTCAAAATGCCCGCTGAAGAAAGTTTCTCCATGGCCGCAAAACGCTCTGAAACGGATGGCGCACCCGGCTCCGCCTGTTTGCCCAGTTCATCATCGGCACAAGTGATGGTTATGCTGACTGCCGCATACCCGCAAGTGCGCTGGATATCTTGCAAGGTGGGCAGATCTCGCAGAACCAGCGTGCCCTTCGTAATGATGTGTACTGGAAATCCGTGCCTGGCAATTACCTCCAGTGCTCGGCCGATTAACCTGCGCTGCGCTTCCACCGGCATGTAAGGGTCATTTATGGATCCGGTTCCAATGGTGCCTTTGATCCGTTTGCGGCGCAGTTCAGAATCCAGCAGTTCAATGGCATTGGTCTTTACTTGAATATCGGCAAAGTTTTTGATCTGATAGCATTCCGAGCGCGAATCACAATAAATACATTGGTGCTGGCACCCCCTGTACAAATTGAAGTT
The DNA here is from genome assembly GCA_038249405.1 of Anaerolineales bacterium. GTDB lineage: Bacteria > Chloroflexota > Anaerolineae > Anaerolineales > Villigracilaceae > UBA5195. Next base: position 1,926 of record JBBRWF010000511.1, on the reverse strand, counting down.
GTATTTTTGCCCAAACCATGGGTCGGGCTGTTTGACACTGGTGAGCAGACTTTTGGCAACTATTTCTGTGATCATTGTATTTATGGATAGAAGGAGGGGCTGACTTTCAGAACTATCCCATCCTTCCGTTTCAAATCCTAAAGCTGGAACCCGTTTGGAACTTTTGAAGCCCAGGGGCTGGCTTGTTCCAACTGCCCGGCCAGACGGAACAGCGTAGCCTCATCGCCGAATTTGCCCACGAAGTGCATGCCAATCGGCAGACCTTCCGTGTTCCAGTACAGTGGCACCGACATGGCTGGTTGTCCAGTGACATTGAAAACCGCTGTCCATGGAACAAATTCAAAGGTTTGGGCGGCCAGTGGTTTTATCACTCCAAGGGCTTTGAGCAGCCAACCTGCATCAATGCTGCCTAATAAGCTGATTAATGTGTTTTCGGTGGCAGAAGGTTGAAGTGAACCAATCTTTACTGGGGGTTGAGAGAGTGTCGGGGTGAGAAGCAGATCGTACCCATCAAAGAAGCGCGCTATTTCCCTTGCCGATGTTTGTAAGTAACGTGCTGCACTGGCATACTCCTGTGCGCTCATTGCTTTGCCCAGCATCCCCAATCCAAAACTTGTACTGTCAAAATCTTTGACCGAGATAGGTTTGTGGGCCACCCGGGCGGCCTCTACAATATCGGCGCGTAATTCGGCCGCCAGAACGGTGACAAAAGCCAGGGAAAATGCATCACTATCCACTTTCGGGGCAGCTTCTATCAACTCATGCCCTAAACCTTTTAGCAGGCTGACGGTTTCTTCCAATCCTTTAAGCACATCTGAGTGTACGTTCTTGCCAAGTAACGGCTTGCCGCTATACGAGATGCGTAACTTGCCAGGGTTGGTGCCAACTTCTTGCAGGTAGGGGCGCAGTTGATGGGGTGCAAAGTAAGGCGCTCCGCTATCCGCGCCCTGGGTGGCATCCAGCATTGCAGCGGAATCGCGAACTGAGCGGGTGAGTACGTGTTCAATGGCAAATCCATGCCAGGCCTCGCCAATGGTCGGTCCGGTGGGTGTGCGCCCGCGAGTCGGTTTGAATCCGAAAATACCACAAGCCGAAGCCGGGATTCGGATGGAGCCGCCGCCATCGCCGCCAGAGGCCATTGGCACAAAGCGTGCCGCCACTGATGCGCCTGATCCGCCCGATGACCCGCCGGGAGTACGAGTAAGGTCCCAGGGGTTATGAGTTGCACCGAAGGTCAATGGCTCAGTATAGGGGGTAAGACCGAATTCAGGTGTATTCGTTTTTCCCAAAATGAGCACACCGGCCTTTTTCCAACGCTTCACCAGTTCACTATCCACACTGGCGGGAATATCTTTCCACAAGCGGTTCCCGTTGGCGGTGGGCACACCTGCGATCGTAGCCAGCAGATCCTTGACCAGGAAAGGCACACCCGCAAAGGCTCCATCCGACAACGGTTCTTTTGCGCTTTTCCGGGCTGAGTCATACATTTTGGTTATGACAGCGTTTAGCTTTGGATTATGCGCTTCGATGCGCTCGATCGCGGCTTCGACCAGTTCGGCGGCGCTTATTTCTTTCTTTTTTATCAGTTCTGCCAGGCCGAGACCGTCATAATTGCTGTATTCAGGGAATGTTGTCATATGAACTCCTTGATTATTATGTGTTGATGAATGGCTTTAATGACTATACGGTTTTTTGCCGTTGGAAGCAATTGTTTTTGGGATTTGGAACCATTGGTGCTCGATGACATGCGGTGGAAGCAATTATAATAACTAAATGTCTTCTATTGATCCGATCCGGGCTTATTACGATCGCAATACGCAGCTTTTTCTGCGCTTTGGCTCTCGAAAAGAGGTTCAAACTATTCATCGGGCTTTGTGGTTGGATGGGGTTGCCAACCTGCAGCAGGCACTCAATGCTGCCAATGCC
>JBBRWF010000510.1:0-3669 GCA_038249405.1 Anaerolineales bacterium | reverse complement strand
GCCAATTCCGGGGTATGCACGGAATTTCACCCAAATTCCCCACCATCCGAACAGGGTAACCAGACCAAGTACGCCGCATGAAAGCAGAAGGCTTTTATCGTGGTTTCGCGCGTATGGTTGGATGAATAATCTGAATATAGCGTAAAGACCTAATAGGGCCGGGATGATCAGCAATATGTTTGCCCACCAGTATTTCCCCGTTAGAAGCATGCTTAGAGAACTTTTTCCACATAGCCCGCCACTTGAACTAAAAAACGATTCGAAATTTGTGAGAAATATAGGTCTGGTCGCAACAGTTGTGGTGTTTTGATTTGGTGCGCAACCCATTTCTTCAGCTTGTAATTGAGCGACTTCTGTTGCTTGTCCTGCGCCCAATTCCATTACTGAAAGGCCTCTGCCTGTAGGGAGAAACAACCCGACTAGTAGAAGTAGAGCAGCAATTACAGTGAGGTAAACCGATAACGGACGGATCATTTTGGCCTCCTCGATCAAGTGAACTTGCAAAAAAAAGATTTGCGGAGCGGCGAAAGGATAACGGATTATTCTGAAAACACCACTTATGAAAATGCTTATTAGCTATGCTTATTTTAGTTTCATTATACAACTTGTAGAATATTTCACATATAGGCAATAATGTAGGGCTCAATTTATTATTGACTTTGCGAGATGGAGCGTGAGCTGCTGGAGCCGGGGTTATCGGACAGGTTTAGGGTGGTACCAACAAAAACAATGACGGGGCAAAAGCTGCACCGTCATTGTTTTTGCTTGTTTTTTTGAAATTAATCTTTGAGTGGGATCAGGAGAAGAGGTAGGCGAGTCTTTTTAACTACATTTGGCGCAACTGAGCGCGCCCAGAAGGCATTCATTCCCGATTTGCGATGAGTACCTAGCATAATTAGATCAGCCCCAATGCGGTTTGCGGTAGATACGATGACATCTGCCGGGTCGCCGCGTCCGATTTCGGCGTTAATATTGTATCCGTCACGCAGGAATTCATTTAGATGAGTTTGAAGATGTTCTTTTGCCGTTTCTTCTTCTATTTCAAGAAAAGCCACTGCGGTGACGGGCAGCATGCTGCTTACAGCAGCCTCTTTCCCAGTAAGGGTGCCAAAAGTTGGGATGACAGTGAGGAGATAGACTTCGGCCTGGTATGCTTTTGCTAATTCCAGTGCATATTGCAGGCTTTCATCGTGAATGGACTTATTATCCAGGGGCACCAGGATACGTTGGATTGAGAAAGGTTGGTTGTCGGCTGATTTTGGCTGAAGTAATAATAATGGGGTTTTGCCACCGCTGATAACTTGTTGGGCGATGTTGCCAAAAAGGATGTCACGAAAGCCGCCACTGCCGTGCGAACACATTACTATTAAATCGGGGCTGAATTCTTCGCTGGCATGTTGAATAATGCTGGCGGCAACATTTTGAACCTCTGCTGTGTGAACATGCGTCTCAAATATAACATCTTTGGCGGTTGAGTCTGCTGCGATTTTTTTTAGATATGCAATCGCTTCATCGGATTGTGTCAGATGGTGGTCGCTGTGAACTTCCTTTGGAGCATCTTTCTCAATGATGTGTAGTAAAGTGACAGGTGCCTTGAGGGTGCGTGCCAGTGAACTTGCTGGTGGAAAAGCTGCTTCTGCCAGTTTTGAACCGTCGAGTGGAACCAGAATACTTTTAAACATGGTTAACTCCCAAAGGTAAGTTGGTAGATCAGGAAAAAATTTAATGCGATAATCAAAACTGCTGTGGCGCTGGCTGCAAATGTTGTAACGGGTTTATTGACCAATTCTCCCATAATATCCCTTCGCCGCGTGAATTGAATTAAAGGGATGATCGCAAATGGCAGGCCAAAGCTGAGAACTACCTGGCTCAACACGAGCGTGCGCGTTGGGTCGAGGCCAATGGCTATTACCACCAAAGATGGCAGTATGGTAACCAGCCGTCTGATCCAGGGGGCGATATGTTTGTGTAGAAAACCCTGCATGATAACTTGCCCGGCCATGGTACCCACAGAAGAAGATGATAGCCCACTCGCCAGTAAAGAGATACCAAAAATATATTGTGATGCGCGTCCTAGAAGCGGTTCGAGCGTTCGGTGCGCTTCTTCGATGGTACCCACATTTGTTAGCCCGGTCTGGTGAAATGTAGCGGCAGCCATTATAAGCATGGCCATATTTATCAAGCTGGCGGCGCCCATGGCAACTACTACATCAATAATCTCATAATGGAATAGTTTTTTCTGCATGGCGGGGTTTTTAACTACGATACGATCTTGCGTAAGAGCAGAGTGTAAGTAGATTGCGTGAGGCATGACGGTTGCGCCAAGAATTCCTGTTGCCAGCAGCACGCTTTCCAGGCCTGAGAACTGAGGTACGACCGCATGATAAAGAACTTGCTGAAAGTCAGGTTTGACGAGAAACAACTCAATAAGATAGCTAGCGGCAACTACGCCAATCATGGCTGTTATTACAGCTTCTAGCGGACGAAACCCATAGCGTTCCAGACCTAAAATCAGGAATGTCACGATAGCAGTTATGATACCTGCCCATAAAAGCGGAATACCAAATAACAGGTAGAATCCGAGCGCTGCGCCCAGAAATTCCGCAAGGTCGGTGGCTATGGCTACCAGCTCGGCAATAGCCCACATGGTCCAAACGATCCATTTAGGATATTGATCACGGCAATGTTCTGCAAGGTTGCGTCCGCTGGCGATGCCAAGTTTTGCTGAGAGGGTTTGTAAGAGCATGGCCATCAGGTTGGAAGCGACAATTACCCATAAAAGCTGAAGCCCGAATTTTGCCCCCCCTTGAATATTTGTGGCAAAATTGCCAGGATCCATGTAAGCTACACTGGCAATGAAAGCTGGGCCCATAAAAGGCATAATTCTTGCGAACCAGCCTTTTTTGCTCGTGCCAGAAAGCACCTCTTTAGCGCTTATTACAGTGCTTGATTCTTTTTTTTGTATTTCGCCGATATTACCTTTTGTTTCGATCACAGGTTTGCCTCCCATATCGAGATTGTTTTAATCTCGACAAAAATGCGATTTGATATTGCCACACCAATCACTATGATTGTTGGTTGTTCTTCGACGCGCAGGCTTAAGTTTTGGTCAAACGGTGTGTACAGGACAACTTCCAACCGCGCACCTGGTATGAGCCCTAGGCTTTCAAGATGTCTGAGTAGTGCGGAATCATCCGCGCGTACTCTCAAGATGGTAGCTTTATCATCTGATCTGAGCGATGATAGCGGTAAGGCGGGGTCATCAGGCATGTTTAAATCGATGGTAGGGATCAATTCACCGTGCGGATCGCGCCCGGGGTTTCCAAGTGCGGTTGCGATTCGCTCTTCGAAATCTTCGGAAATATAGTGTTCCAGCCGGTCCGCTTCAGCATGAACCTTATCCCATTGGTAACCGAGGGTTTTGACCAGGTAGGTTTCCAGCAGTCTATGGCGCCGGATTACTTCAAGAGCAGCGCGTTTGCCGCCTGTGGTTAAAGTAACCCCCTGATGTTTTCGATAGTTTACAAGCGGGGGATTTAAGTTTGCCAGTCGTTGAAGCATCTCGGTGACAGATGGAGGCGCAATTCCAAGACGGGCTGCCAGTGCGTTTGTGGTGGCTGATTTGCCGTTTTCTTGCAAGTCGTATATTGTTTTCAGGTAATCCTGAAT
>JBBRWF010000509.1:0-3670 GCA_038249405.1 Anaerolineales bacterium | reverse complement strand
CGTCCAATCTGCTGTCAGGCATCCTGCGCAGTCAGGTGCGACAGGTGAATCAAGCTATTCTCGCACTTCCGCCGGAGGCACTGGTTATCATTTGTGGTGACCTGAACTTCCCTCGCAATTCATTCTTGTATCAAGAACTGATCGAACCAAATAACTTGTTGGACCCACTTGCCGAAGACCCACGACCCACCTACCGTCCATTTCCTTTGGTACCATCAAAATGGAAGACGTCTTTGGATTATGCGTTGATTCGCCCGCCCGCGCAGAAGGACATACATGTGAAGGCTGACGTGATTGAGGTGGAAGACACACTGAAAAAAATGTCCATTCAACGCTTCTTGACGGATCATAACGCGCTAGCCCTGCATATCGATTGGGATTCGGCTGATCCGTAAAGTAAATATGGGAAAGGAAAGAATAGTAAAACTCACCTCATTGATAACATAATCACCTCAATAATTCGTCAAGGATGAAAAAACGGGGTATTTTGTGAGCATGGCCAACCGTTGTGTCATAACAAGCAGTCTCAGAACGGTTGCACACATTTCCTGTAGAACTATTTTTTGCGAGTATTGATGGAAGTGCTGCCGCAAATGGAGAGCCGGTGGCAAGAGCGGAAACGTACCACTCCTAAGTTCTTTGAAAATGGGTTGGGCATTTTTCGGTCATTTTGTCCTTGGATGGTTCAATACCGGATGCGTTGTTCAAGAAAGTTGGCCTGCTGCGCGAAAATGAAGGTAAGGTTTTGGCAGGTCGCCTGGGTACTTTGCTAAACGAGGTCACCCTTTTGCCACAGGAATTATGCTATGTGGAAGACAGTCATACCATTGATCAACCGCTTTGGGCGCGCGCAGCCGAAAAACTACCCAAAAATGGCCACTTCTGTTTGATCTGGGTTTCATCAACCATGAATGGTTTGATGATCAGAGTGAAAAAACAAAGTTTTTCGTGACGCGCTGCAAAAGCAATGTGGTAGTTTAGATTGAAACAGTTTTGCAGACCAGCGCACAAGCCCAGATTATTTGATCCATCTCGGTGGAGCCCAAAGTTACTGCAAATATCAGCTGCGCCTGGTTGAAGTCGAGTACAAGAGTCGCTGGTATCGCTATTTGACAAATGTGCTTGATCCGCAAGTATTGGCAGAGCCTCAGATCCGGTTCAATATCTCGTTCAAGATGCCAAACTTTTAGGTATTCTCAAGCATCGCAATCGGCTAAATCATGCCTTGACGGACCCAGTAATTCCTTAACTTGCAACCATTGACTTTGGCCTTACACCAATCAGGTCAGCGTGACACCCAGGGGGAAAGGTCTTTTTGTGGTATTTTTGGATATCTTCTCAATAAAAGTGGGAAGGTAACAGTCACCTTAATCCCCGAAATATTGAAAAGAACCATTAAAACCTAATTATTGCAATAAACTCTAATGTATGTAATACTTTAATTATGCGCTGCTCCGCAAATAACGGGCAGCGCAACCAGACACCATTCACGGAGGAGAATGTATGTTGAAAAAATTGGTACCCATGCTCGTTGTGCTTGTGCTATTGCTATCGGCCTGTGGTTCGCCAACCCCCGCCGCCCCAGTAGAACCAGCCGCCACGCAAGCCCCCGCGGCTGCCACCGAGGCGCCCGCTGCCCCGGCCGCTACTGAAGCCCCGCCCGCCGCCCCGGCAGAAGGAAAAACAGCCACCTTCATCTTCACCCAGGAATTCGATAATTTAAACCCGGCCTACACCAATATGTGGTTTTCGGCCATTACACAACAGCTCTGGAACTGCTGGGCCTGGGACTTCGATGATAAAAACGCCCCCATCCCCGTACTGGTTAAAGAAATGCCCAGCGCCGCCAACAGTGGACTTTCGGCAGATGGCAAGGTGATCACTCTCAAGCTGCGCGATGACCTGGTATGGTCGGATGGCACACCCCTGACTTCAGACGATTTTGTTTTCACGTACGCCATGTACATGGATCCCAAAAACACAGTGGCTTCGCAAAATCCGTATGACAAGATGGAAAAGGTCGAAGCCCCGGATGCCAGAACGGTTGTAATCACCTTCAAGGAACCCAATGCCGGCTGGGTAGGCTCTTTGTATAAAGGCTTGCTGCCCAAGCACATATTACAACCTGAATTCGATGCCAGGGGCAGCATTAATGAAGCCGAATGGAACCGTAATCCCAGCGTTGGCTGCGGCCCGTATGTATTGGAAATATGGGAATCGGGCAGCTACGCCAGTTTTGTGACCAATGCCAAATACTGGGGCGCCAAACCCAGGATCGATAAAATCTTCATCCGCTTCGTTCCGGATGACGCATCCCAAATCGCAGCACTCAAAGCGGGTGAAGCCGACCTGGGGACCTTTATTGCCCTTTCTGATATTCCCACGCTGGAAGCGGTTGGTATTCAAGTTGTCAACGCCTATTCCGGTTACAACGAGGGCATTTACTTCAATATGGGTGACAAAGCCAACCCGGCCATGAAGGATGTTAATGTCCGCCAGGCTATTGCCTACGCGATTGACCGCGAGGCGATTGTAAAAGATCTGCTGCTCGGCAAAACAAAAGTCGCGGCGACCGATTGGGATAATACCCCTTACGTTGACGCAAGCATCAGCCCCTACCCGTATGATCCCGAAAAGGCCAAGACCTTGTTGGATGCAGCGGGTTGGAAAGCTGGCGCGGACGGAATCCGTGAAAAAGCCGGCGTCAAACTCAGTTTGAAATTCGGTACTACCACGCGTGAAATCCGTAAGGATACCCAGGCAGTCATCCAGCAGTCGCTTTCGGCGGTTGGCATCCAGGTTGAACTGCTGAACGCCGATTCTGACACCTTCTTTGCGGGCTACGACAAAAGCGGCCCGGCCGCTACCGGGCAGTATGATATGTTTGAGTATTCATCTGTGCCCTCCGGCTGGCCTGATCCAGATGCCGTGGAATGGTTGTGCAAGGAAATTCCTTCAGATGAGTCTCCGAGCGGCACCAACTGGAGCTTCAGCTGCGATAAAGACCTGGATGCACTTTTCCAACTGGAAGCCAGCCAGATCGATGCTGCGGCACGACAGGTTACCTTCCAGAAAATCACCAAGATGATTTACGACAAGATGTACTGGCTGGGCATCTGGCAAGATCCTGACCAGTGGGCGATCAGCGGCAAGCTGACCGGCGTCAAGATCTCTGGCGTGACCCCCTTCTACAACATCGCTGAATGGGATCTCAAGTAACAGGCGTTTAATTCAAACCGGGGTCTACAAGGATGCTTTTGAAACCTTGCAGACCCCTCTTGCTACCCGGTGCATGACATTGCGAAGCAGTGCTTTGGCTTGGCGAATCATCCGCGGGCAAAGTGTCATTTGGAGCACGCGCTGCACGACAACATGGGCCTGGGGAGCTACTTCAGGCAAATAAGTAATAAACCCAGGAGGAAAGACCCAGATGGCACGTTATATAATTCGGCGTCTCTTGCAAGCCATCCCTTTGTTATTCATCATCAGCCTGGTTTTATTTGTCATCATGCAAAAAGTGGGCGACCCAATCGCTACCATGGGCGGGCGCTCTGTGACCCGCGCGGCAGACCGTGAACGGCTCACCCGCCAGCTTGGGCTCGACAAACCGATCTACCTGCAGTACATCTACTGGCTGGCTGGCAACGACTGGGCACTGACCGATATGAAT
>JBBRWF010000508.1:0-3715 GCA_038249405.1 Anaerolineales bacterium | reverse complement strand
GGCAGATTTTCCATGTCCCAGACTGCTTCAACCGTTATCATGCGCCCGGGGTCTTGCGCCCGGACAGCCTTGTACAGTTTGTCATATAAGCGCCAAAGCTGGCAGTCTTTCTTTTCTTTTTCCGTGAAACCACTCATCGGCTCATTCAACAGGTCAAAGGCGGCAATCGCCGGGTTGCCTTTGAAGTGCTTCGCGAGCGCCGACCACAGTTCCGCGGTTTGTCGGCGGTATTTCAAGCCGGCGAGGCTGCAGTCAAAAAGTTCGCTTGCGTTCACCTTGCCGCAGGAGTGGTCGTTGCTCTGGAAGCCGGGCGCGCCGTGCAGGTCAATAATAACATAAATGCCGCGTTTGCCGCATTCCTTTACAAGCCAGTCGAGGCGCGAAAAATTAATTTCACCGTTTTTGTTTCGATTCCAGGTACCGTTGTCGTCACTTTGTAAATTGCGGTACCAGAAAGGCACGCGCACGCAGTTGACTCCAAGCTTTTTCAAGTAGTTCAAATCGGCAACTGTTATCCAATTGTCAAGGAAGGTGTTTAACAGTTTATTTGCTTGTTCTTCACCGAAGCGTTCAATGAGCGTTTGAAGCGTGTCATGTGATGTTTACCTTTGGCCAATGGCTGGACCCAGATGTTGGTTCGAGCATGTTGGGCTTCCTGGGCTATATTGGTGGCATGGACAACATCGAAAAGGTAGATGATTACACCATCCGCCTGAACTTGAATGAGCCGAGCATCAGCCTGCCGGAAGATTTGAATCAATACCCAGCGATCGTGCTGCATCGCAGCTTTGGTGGCGATTACATTCAAGAACCGCTTGGCACCGGCGCCTTTACGCTCAAGGAATACAAGGACGGCGAACGCGCCGTTTTCGAAGCGCGCAAAGATTATTGGCGCAAAGCAGCCGACGGCGGCTCATTACCCTATCTGGATACGCTCACCTATGTGTCGCTAGAGCACGATGCCGCTGTTGCCGCTGTGCTGGCCGGCCAAATCGACAGCATGTACAATCCGACCGCTGCTGACTGGGAATCGCTCAAAGATGTTGCCGAATTGGTCATTTTCCCGGCCAGCACCGCCCAGAGCTTGGTTGGCCGTATGCGCATCGACCTGGAACCATGGGACGACGTGCGTGTCCGTCAGGCGCTCAAACTTTGCCAAGATCGCCAGAAGATTATGGATCTGGCCTATAAGGGGCAGGGCGATTTAGCGCTCGATGCCCACGTTGCGCCCATTCACCCCGATTATGCGCCGATGGACATCCCAGCCTATGATCCCGAAGCTGCCAAGGCTTTGTTGGAAGAGTATGCCGCGGAAAAGGGGATTGAACTGCCGCTGAAGGTTACGTTGGCGACCAAGAACGACGAAGGCGAAGACCTGATCGCGCAGACGCTCAAGGAATCCGCCCTGGCTGGTGGCTTTGATATTGCGCTCGACATCACCGACGCCGGCGGCTACTGGGATCGCTGGACGGAAGTTGATCTGGGTATCACCGCCTGGACGCATCGCCCATTGGGCACGATGGTGCTCAACGCTGGCTACTCACTTGATGCCGATGGCAAGCCTGTGCCGTGGAATGAGACGCGTTGGAATGATGCCGAGTTCATGGAAAAGTTGAAACTGGCGAATGGCACGCTGGATATTGAAGCCCGCCGCGCGATCATGGCCGAGATTGAAGAAATCTTCCAGTCGCGTGGCCCGGTCTTCATCTCCTTCTGGAAGAACGTTTGGAACATTACCCGTAAAGAATTCCAGGGCGTTGTTGGCCACCCCACCAGCTACGACTTGATGTACGAAGTCTGGAAAGACGCGTAATTGCGTAGGGGAGTGGGGGCGTAGGGGAGAGAGGGAGCGTTTTTACTCCCCTCCGCCCCCTCCGCCTCCACTCCCCTACCTCCCTACTCCTCACCCTCTCTTTCCTCTATGCTCTATGGAGTAACCCTATGGCTCGTTTCCTGCTGCGCAGCATCGTATCGACGATTATTACCATGTTGCTTGTGTCGGGTATCCTCTTTTTGCTAATGGAGGTGATGGGGCGCAGTGTTTCGGTGCAGGTTTTGGGCGTCTTTGCGACACCGGAGCAGCTCGCTTCCTATGACAACCAACTGGGGCTGGATCAATCGCCCTGGCAGCGTTATCTCGACTGGCTGGCGGGCAACGACTGGCGCGCACGCGACAAGGTTGGTCATCGATTGGTTGCAGTTTCTAGTTCTGGCTCGAATGAAGAAGAATGGTGGGCCGATGTGAATGGCACGCTGACGCGCTGGAAAATGGTCGAGGGTGAGATGGTCGCCATTGTGCGCGCGGCGGATGGATCGACTGAAGAACAGCCAGCAGGCAATGTTTGGGCGCCTGACACTGATGGCGTAGAACGCTTTTGGGGCGTAGACACCAAGAACAATGCCGTCATGTGGGTCAAAGGCAGTGGTAGCCAGATCTTTGAATTGACCAAAGCCGGGATGCGTGAAGTGGGTGACGGTCCCCAAGATTATATTCCGCTGCGCAAAGGCTTGATACGCGGTGATCCAGGCATGTCGCTCCAATATGGCCGCCCGGTTGGGTTTATTTTGTGGCCGCGTATCCGTAATACGTTGGTGTTGGCTTCGGTCGCTTTTGTCATCGTGATGCCGTTGGCCTTACTCTTTGGTGTGTTGGCCGGCGTCAGCGCTGGTCGCTGGCAAGACCGTACCATTTCAATCCTGGGCCTCATTTTTACCGCAACGCCCGAATTTGTGACCGGTATTTTCCTAATTATGGTCTTTGGCATTTGGCTTAAATGGCTGCCACCCGCCTCGATCTTTTTAAGCGACAGCGATGTTTATAACCTCAGGCTGATCGCATTACCAGTGATCACCCTGACTGCGGTCGAACTTGGTTATATTGCGCGCATGACGCGCGCCAGCATGGTCGAAGTGATGGATTCACCCTACATCCGCACCGCCATTATCAAGGGCATGCCTTTCCGACGCGTGGTCCTGCGCCACGCGCTGCGCAACGCCTTGATGGCCCCCATCACCGTCATGATGCTGCACATCAACTGGCTGATCGGCGGCATCGTCGTCGTTGAGGTGCTCTTTGGCTTCCCCGGGCTGGGTAATTTCATCTTCCAGGCCGCCACCTTTGGTGATTACAATTCGGTCGAGGCGGCAGCCATGTTTACCGTGCTCGTTGCGGTTGGCACGCGCTTATTGGGCGATCTGGTCTACACGTTCTTGAATCCGCGCATCCGGTATGCGTAATCGTTGTTGACCTATAACGAACGAAAGTATATACTAAGATATATACTTGTCCATTATAGGAGGGAATTATGTTTGCGACAGCCAAACTGTTTCAAAACGGGAAAAGTCAAGCTGTACGTCTACCCAAAGAGTTTCGGTTTGAAGGCGATAAAGTTTATATCAGAAAAATTGGCAGTGTTGTGTTGCTCATGCCGTATGATGATCCCTGGCGTCCATTTTTTGAGGGATTAAATCTCTTTACAGATGATTTTATGGCGGATGGACGTCAGCAACCGGCTGAACATCAGGAGCGTGAAAATCCGTTTGATGAATGAAATATCTACTGGATACCAATATTTGTATTTACATTGTTAAACAGCAACCATTGAAAGTGCTGCAAAAATTTCGAGGCTTCGTCGTGGGAGAGATCGGTGTCTCTTCCATTTCAACCGCAGAGTTACAGTTCGGTATCGCACGTAGCAGTAACCCTACCCAAAAT
>JBBRWF010000507.1:0-3718 GCA_038249405.1 Anaerolineales bacterium | reverse complement strand
CTATCATGGACGAGAAAAACCCTGCTTATTACATTGCGATTGAAGGGGTTATCGGGGTGGGTAAAACTACCTTGGCGCGTATGTTGCGTGACACTTTTAACACAGAGTTGCTTCTGGAAGTGTTCGAGGAGAATCCTTTCCTTTCCGATTTCTATTCTGATCGGGCACGCTATGCTTTCCAAACCCAGATTTTTTTCTTGTTGAGCCGTTACCACCAACAGAATAAGGTTATTCCAGGTGTTTTGGCAGCCGGAAAAAGCATCCTTTCTGATTACACTTTCGACAAAGACTCGCTCTTTGCGGGTATTAACATCGCTGGTGACGAATTGAAAATGTACGGCAGAGTTCATGAAGCTTTAGCGGACAAGATTCCACAGCCTGATCTGGTGGTTTTTCTGCGGGCCAGCGTTGAAACTTTAATGCAGCGCATCAGGGGACGCGACCGCACATACGAACGCAATATGGAAACCGTTTATATCACCCAGTTGGCAGAAGCTTATGATGCCTTTTTTGCTTTACCTGAATGGAAAGATCGGCTGATCGTGATTGAAACCGACGACCTTAACCCCATCACCCATGCAGAGGACCTTAACAGCATCGTCAACCGCATCCGTCAGTCACTGCACCTGGAACCTTACCAACAAACTTTGCCCCTCTAAAGGACCTATGCAAGCAAATCAGGAAGTACTTTACAAATTAGCCAGGGATTATGTTGCCCGCAAAACAAGGGGAGCCAACGACCTGGTTTCTGTTTATTTGACTGGTTCTGTTCTACATGAGGAGCCTTTGCTCGGTGGTACAACAGATATCGACCTGGTGATGGTACACAAAGAGCATCCCACTATCGAGAGGGAAGTTCAACGTATCAGCTATGAAATCAGCTTTGACATTCAGCATCATCACCAATCTTTTTATGCCTTCCACCGCCGCATGCGCTTAAACCCCTGGTTAGGCGAAGCCCTTTGCAGCCATGACAGCGTACTTTACGATACCGGACATTGGTTCGATTACATTCAGGCAGGGGTAAGCTCCCAGTACATGACCCCTGAAAATATCTACTTAAGGGCGCAAGCGTTTTCCGATAAAGCCCGGCAGGAATGGTTCGAACTTGACGACCCCCAAGACATTCCTTTCAGTGCTTGGGTTGATTTGTATTTCAAAGTAGTCTACGCGGCGGCCAACGCAGTGGCCGTGATTGGTGGCCCGGCGCTGACCACAAGACGATTCCTTTTGGATTTTCCCTCCAGAGCAGAAATGCTCGGACAACTCAACCTGGTTGGCGATCTAAACCGGCTGATCAGTGGAGATTTTGGCAAAGCTGAGGTTTTTAAGCAATGGCGTCCGCTTTGGGAAGAGGCGTTAGTAAACGTCAGCAAACACCCGCATTGCCCGCCTAATCTGTCTTCCTCCCGAAAAGCGTACTTTATGTCAGCCGCAGATGCTATTGCCGAAAGCGGCAGCACGCATGCCGCCTTCTGGCCTATGCTGGAAAGCTGGCGCGGAGCCATTCAGGTTCTGACCGGTGAAGAGGCTTACGAATCCCAGTGGCATCAATTCCTGGCTGAATTAGGTATTCGTCCAGATTCAAGAGAGCACTGTTCTTCTCAGTTGGATGCTTTTCTGGACGCTGGTCAAAAGGCGCTTACAGACTGGAAAGCGCGCTACGGTCTTTAATGCTTGTTGAAAAACAAGGTAAAGCTGTGGAAAACAGCTTGAAAAGTTGGGGATAAAGTGGTTTAAATGTTTTACTATGAGAGAGTAACGTGTGGAAAAGTTTACTACTTTTTAAGGTCTTCGATTCTTGTCCACTTTTGAAGGTATAAGTCAGCGGTTTTCCCAAAGCAGTTGTGGAAGACAAATTTGTATTGTTAAATGATGCTGTTTTGCTCTTTAGCTGATCCAACGAGGAAATATCACACTGTCAATCTCAAGCTAATGCATAGTAAATTACACAGTGTTGGTATATCCACCTTTCCACACCCTCTATGACTATGATGATTCTTAATTAAAAAATATTAAGAGAATAAGAATATCTCTAAATTCGCAGTTCTGTGCGGCCCATCATTTTTTCTTTTACTGCATTGACCACAAGATTGATATGCTCTTGGCGACTAACAAAATCCAGATTGTCCGTGGAAATAATTAGTACAGGGCATTGATTAGTATTTGAAATCCAAGATTCATAGAGATCATTCAAACGAGCAAGATAGTCCTCTGGAATGTCTGCCTCAAAATCTCTGCCTCGCAGTGCAATGCGTTGCGCGAGCACAGGCACGGAAGTTTTAAGATAGATGATCATATCCGGTGGTGGAAGAAGGGTGACTAAAATTTGATAAAGATCTTGATAGACGCCAAAATCTCGCTTGCTAATATCCCCTTGGAGAAAAAGATTTTTAGCGAAAATTTCAGCATCTTCATAGACGCTACGGTCCTGAATAACAGAACCCCGGACATCCAGGAGCTGGCGGTGGATGCGCAACCTGCGGGTGAGATAAAAAAGTTGCGATTGAAAAGCCCACCTTTTCATATCATCGTAAAAATCAGCCAGATAAGGGTTTTCGCTGACAGGTTCAAAAAAAGGCGTGAGCTGAAGTTCTCTACTGAGCAATTCAACGAGGGTACTTTTGCCTGCGCCAATATTACCTGCAACCACAATAAATTTATCCATTATCCCTCCTACAGATTTTAATTTTAGCACATCGGACTAACAGACTTGGTGCATTCTGGTGATAGGAGCCCACTAAATTGAGAAAGCATTACCTGGAGTGCTTAGGGTGTTGAAGCAATTGATTTTGTATGAGGTTGTGTTTTCTATAATTATTACAAACAATATAATTGAAATTAGAGATTAGATAAGAAAGGGAGATATTATGAACTTACTTTGGTGGATTATTGTTGGTGGTATAGCCGGTTGGCTGGCTAGTTTAGTTGTTAAATCAGTGAGAGTGAGCCTTCTTGGCGCAATCATTGCCGGTATTATCGGCGGTGTTGTAGGTGGCTTCATTTTTGACTTACTGAAGATTCAGTCTGGAAGTGGTTTAATCGGCCAGATACTAGTGCCCTTTATCGGTGCTATTGTGGTATTGCTCGTTTATCGGGCTATTCGCAAATAATTATTAAGTCAGTAAAAGACTGGGCTCAATTGAGCCCAGTCTTTTGTTTTAAATCGAAGATCAGAATAACTCTGCACGCTAATGGTAGCGCTGTTCGTGCAAGCTAGACAATTATTTTTGTGGAAGCGCGATTTCGAAAGAAATAGAAAACAAGAATTGCTGATAAATTCAAGAAGACGGAGATCATACATGTGAACCAGAATCCCGCAAGGTAAAGAGAAGGTCCAATCAGAGAACCACCCATTCTTCCTAATGAAAAAATAGCCACCGTGACTGCCATAACAGTTGCTCGAGCAATCGGGAAAACCTCACTCATGTAAGTCATCAAGGCTATCAACGCGAACTCGAAGCTAATGAAAAAAAGTATCAGGCCAAGTAGAGCCAGACCAAACGATTTTCCACTCATTGATAACAATATAACCGCAACGATATTTAAAGTCAGAGAGGCAAAGACAGTACGTACTTTGCCAACTTTATCCAGAAACACGGCAGACAGAAATTCTGAAGCAAGTTCGGAAGAGCCAATAATCACCGAGGCCAAGGTGAGCGTCTCAAATGTCAGCCCAAAGTTATCCAATATCCATTGGCCAAAAACCAGGTTGACT
>JBBRWF010000506.1:0-3726 GCA_038249405.1 Anaerolineales bacterium | reverse complement strand
TTCGTATAGGGAAGCTCCGCATAAACAAACGAAGCCAATTCGCGTAGACTAAAAGCCCGCATTCTTTTCGCAGACAATTCTGTTTGCTGGAATAGGCAGATTGTTTGGAAAAAAGAATGGAGAAGGAAAATTGAATAATGCAAAGTTCCGATGCTCTGGAATTTTTCCAGAAACAAAACAGTGATCGAAAGTGGGGAAAAGGAGAAGCATTGAACATACCGAATTGGCTCAAACCATTAGCAACCGTCATTGCAATCTTGCTTATGGCTGTACTGCTTGCCGGCATCGTCACCGTACCGTTTCGCAGCGCCCAAGCGCCGGACGGCTACGATCAATCGCGCGAACATTGGAACACCAAAAATACGACCCGCTTTGATGGTGGCGACTTGACCGCAGTCGCGGCGCGGGTCAGCCAGGCGGTTTACCCGGCCACCGCACCAGAAAACACGCCGGACGTGGTGCTGCTCTATTCACCCGAAAACTGGCAGGCCGGCTTGCAGGCGACCAGCTTGCTGCGCCCGCTGAAAGCTGTCCTGCTCCCCGCTGGCATAAATTCATCAGCGGCAGTGGAATACCTGGCCCCCAAGGGCAGCCCGGCAATCAATGGCGCGCGCGTCCTGCTGCTTGATGGAGTCCAAGCGCAGGAAGGGATCAACGGCGTTCAGCCCCTGGCCCCCAATAACATTCTGGCGCTGCGCCAACAGGTGGGCGGCCCTCCGCGCGATGCCATTCTCGTCAATCGCGATGATCCAACTACTGCCTTGTTGGCCGCGCCCTGGGCAGTCTACAGCGGCGATCTGGTTGTCTTCAATGCGGCGGACGTCCCATCTGGAATGCCCTTTTACGCTCTGGGAAACGTCCAAAATGCAAGTGGGGCTCAAGCGAAAATTACCGGACGGGATGCAGCCGCTAACGCGGTCGCTTTCGCCCAATATCAAGATCCATCAAAGAATGGCTTCGGTTGGGGTTTCAATGCCAACAGTCTGACCGGCTATCGCAGCTTTACCATGGCCCGCCCAGACGACCCGGCCATGGCTTTGCTGTCGGCGAACCTGGCGGTGCGTGGCAAACCAGGCCCGCTGCTGTGGAGCGGCGAGCAAGAAATCCCCCAGGCGGTCAATAACTACCTATGGAGCCAGCGGGCGGCTTTCTGGGTCACGCCCGCCGAAGGGCCTTTCCATCATACCTACGTCCTGGGCAACACGGCGAAAATTTCCTTCCCGGCCCAAAGCCAGGCCGATTATGCGGTTGAGATTGGCCCCTACCGTGGCAAAGGGGTCGGACTGAGCGGCATCGATATGATGGCCGCCGCCTGGGTGGTGTTGGGTCTGGCGTCTGCGTTGTGGATCGCCTTCCATTCCGCCAAATTTATTCCAGAACAAAGTTGGACGCTGCGCCTGGCCTGGCCACTGCTGGCCCTGTTGGTCGGGCCATTTGGTATTTTGCCTTACTACCTGGCCTATAACCGCCCGGTCATCCAACAGGGCGAAATGACGATGTGGGACCGCCCGCTTTGGCTGCAAGGACTGGTCGCCACCGTCTCAGCGGTTGGCTTTGGCGCGGCGATTATGGTGACCAGCGGCTACATCAGCACACTGTTGGGGCTGCCACTCTTCCCAGCCGAGGGTCCGTTGTTCTTGCTGGGGGCACCGATGATTTTGCTAATGATCATCAACTACGTGACAGCGGTCTTGATTTCCTGGCCGCTGTTTCAGACCCCCATGTTGGCCATGTTCTATGGTATATCCTATCGTCAGGCCTTGCCCAAGGCCCTGCCGATGGTCTTGATCTCGATGACTGCCGCCGCCCTGGCGATGAACCCGGTCATGTGGTGGTTAATGATGTACAACCTGCCGATGATGCCCACCGAGGAATCGATTCTGTGGTTCGGGGTGATGTTTTTCACCGCGTTCCTGGCGCTGCTGTTGGCTTGGCCGTTCAATTATGGCCTTGTGCGCGCCCAGCGTAAAAGCGGGTTGATGTAGGAGAAAACGATGAAAAACACTTCACGATTGCGCTCATTATGGCTGGTGTTGGGTGGCCTGCTGCTGGCCGTGATCCTGTTGGCGGTTGTCATTATCGGCTACGATACGGTTCGTGTTCCATCGGTAAAAGCAGAAGGCATGCCCTTTTTGGAGCAAGACCAATCCCTGGTGACGGTCAATACCACCCGCATCGGCTCGGATGACCCGGTTGAAACGGCGGTAGCCGTGGCCCAAATGATTTACCCGGTGACCGAAGAGGAAAACGTTCCCGGCGCGGTGATCCTGATCAACCGCGCCAACCTGGCCGAAGGACTGGTGGCCGCCAGCCGCGTGCAGCACTTCCCGGTCAATGCGCCCCTGCTGTATGTGGATGAAAATAGCATTCCAACGCTCACTCGCCAGGAACTGCTGCGCCTTAAGCCAGATGGCGTACCCATGGACCGCAATGTGCAGGTTTACCTGGTCGGCACCATCGGCGACGCCGTGCGCCAAGAGGTAGAGCAGATGGGATATAAAACGCGTGTGTTGACCGCGCCTGACCCAATCACGCTCTCAGTAGTGGTCGACGATTGGACATCCACGCAGCATGGCGATCACCGCAACGTGGTAGTGATCGCCAACCTTGACCACCTCGAACCGGCCATTCCCAGCGCCTTTTGGAACGCGCACATGGGCGACGGGCTGGCCTTTGTTACTGACCAGGGCGTGCCGCAGGCTACCATCGATCTGCTCAAACGCCGCGCCAATGGCCCCTGGCTGTACCTGTTCGGCGACGAAAGTATCATCTCCACCGAGACGGCGCGCATACTGGCGCAATACGGCCAGGTGACGCGCATGCCGCGCAGCGCACCCGCGGATGTGAGTGCTTATTTTGCCGGGTTCAAAGACATCGGTGGGAACTGGGGCGCCTGGTTCTGGCAAGACAGCCGTGATTTTGGTTGGGGTATCAGCGAGGCCGGGCATAACGCCATCTTCGTCACCTTGGACGGACCCGGCGGCTGGCAGAACGCACTTCCGGCCACCACCCTCAGTCACATGGGCAAGCATGCCTCGGTGCTGATCATTGAGCAGGATACCGTACCCGATTCTGTTTCTGGCTACTTGAAAATTCTGAAACCCTATGAGACCGCCCCGCGCGAGCAGTTGCTCAACCACGGCTGGATCATTGGTGGGGAAGGTACTATCAGTTGGAAAGATCAGACGCGCATCGATCAAATGCTGGACGGTTACCTGGCGGCGCCACAAGGAGGTCAATAATGGCAGACGAACATAGGGTCACAAAACCTGCTGGGGGAAATTCCCAAGCGCAAAAGAAAGGGATGCAGGCGCTTTCGGAAAAAGAAGAGCTGCACTATACTGCGCCTTTGCCGGAGGCAGTTTCACCGCCGATCCAGCCCTTCCCAGCCCGGATCCTGCGCGGCCTTGCGGCAAGCGCGCTGATCGGTTTGTTGGTTGGAGTGGTTTTTGGCCTGCTGCTGCAGAACAATGTGCTGGTCATTGGTGGCTGGGAGGGGTTGTATTCGATGACCCCATTCACCTTTGTCTTTTTCTGGGCGATTATGGGCCTCGCATTGGGGGTGATCACGATCGGGATCTGAAGCGTTTTGGCTGCGCCCGTTTTGGTTCGCGAACCAGCCAAAGAGGATGAGGAATGATAGAAAAGGTACGCACTTATCAAAAGAGAGAAAGAAAACATGACGATTCACAAGAAGTATGGAATGCGCGCCAAATTGGACCTGCC
>JBBRWF010000505.1:0-3756 GCA_038249405.1 Anaerolineales bacterium | reverse complement strand
GTTTGTGCCTTGTTGGGTACGGCCTGTTAAGTGTGGTGGGTTCCACTTCAGCGCAGGGAGATTCAACCTGGCTTTCGATTGGGATTGGAATTGCCTGTGCGGGTGTGGTTTTTCTGGCCGGGGGCGCGGGGCTTGTCTGGCTGGGTTCACGAAAAACCGGCGCAGGCGATACTGTCCAACAGGTGGTAATGAAAATAGATTTGCCCGGTGATACCAAAATCAGTCAGATGAAATGTCAATCATGCGGCGGCGCCATCACATCCAACGATGTCAAGATGATGGCGGGTGCGCCTGTGGTCACCTGTCCGTATTGTCAGGCCACTTATCAACTCACGGAAGAACCCAAGTGGTAAGTTCTCTGGGGAGGCATGCCATGAAAAATAGATTTTTCGCGTGTTTGTTCGCTCTTGTGCTCCTTTTTGGGGTTGTCAATTCTGCGGCAGCTCAGGCCAGTTACGCATTTCAGCTGACCAACGAGGTTGTGCATGTCTACTTGAATGAAGATGGCACGATGGCGTTGGATTATGTGCTGACGTTTAAGAACGATGCTGGAGCGCATGTAATTGATTTTGTAGACCTTGGTTTGCCGAATTCCGATTACGACATTGGCAGCATAACGGCGGATGTGGGCGGTAAACCAGTAAAAGTTACCACCGATTATCAGGGCAGTGGCAGCGGCGTAGCGCTTGATCTGGGAAATAATTTCATCCGAAATACTGGTAGTGTGCATGCTCGTGTAGGGCGCATCACCAACATGTTCTACCCGGATGACAATGATCAGAACTATGCCAGCAGTGAGTTTTCTCCCACCTATTTTGACTCCAAATATGTCCATGGAAGTACAGATTTGACGGTTGTTTTGCACTTGCCCCCAGGTGTAAAAGCCGAAGAACCCCGTTATCATCCCGCAAAAGGTGGCTGGTCTGGAACATCGGAACCTGTCGCCGGGTTTGATGCAGATAACCGCATCACCTATACATGGAACAGCCCCACGGCCAATGGATCCACCCAATATACATTTGGCGCATCTTTCCCCAAGCAGTACATCCCGGCTTCTGCGATCGTAACCGTATCATTTGTAGATATCATCACCGGTATGCTTGGATCGGCGGTTGGCCTGGCTCCTTTCTGTTGTTTTGGCTTTATGTTTATCTTTATGCCAATATTCGGCATAATTAGTGAACGGAAACGCAAATTGCAGTATATCAAACCCACTATTGCCATTGAGGGCCATGGCATCAAGCGTGGTTTGACTGCGGTTGAGGCCGCAATATTGATGGGTCAGCCGTTGGATAAAATAATGACGATGATCTTATTCAGTACAGTCAAAAAAGGCGCGCTGCAAGTAATTACAAAAGATCCGCTTAAAGTGCAACTCTTGCAGCCGCAGCCGGAGGGTTTGCAGGATTATGAAACTGCCTTTGTCAACGCCATGGCCAAAGATGACCGCCCGCGCCGTGCAGATTTACAGGATATGACCGTCAGGCTTGTAAAAAGCGTTACAGAAAAAATGAAAGGTTTTAGCCGCAAGGAAACTTTGGATTATTACACGGCTATCAATGAAAAAGCATGGCAGCAAATTAATGCCGCCGGAACCCCCGAGGTCAAGAGCGAGATGTTTGAACAAGCCCTTGAATGGACCATGCTGGATAAAAACTATGATGATCGTGCCCGGCGCTCATTTACAGGCCCGATTTTCTTGCCGATGTGGTGGGGACATTATGACCCTGTTTATCGCCAAACATCCATGCCGCAAGCATCAACTTCTGGGATTCCGGGTATGTCGAGCGGATCCGCTGGACGCGCTTCCCTGCCCGGCGCAGATTTTGCCGCATCAGTGGTTGGAGGCGTGCAGAATTTTTCAGGACGTGTGCTTGGGAATGTTAATGATTTCACCAAGGGTATTACAAGTGTAACCAATCCTCCACCGCCGCCCAGCAGGTCGGGTGGCAGTCGATCTGGCGGCGGTGGCTGTGCCTGCGCCTGTGCCTGTGCGGGTTGTGCCTGTGCGTGTGCCGGCGGCGGCCGGTAAATGGAAGTTCAGTAACCTTTAAAGGTATATTATGAGTTTCTTTTCGAATTTGTTTAGTCATGGTTCGCAAGTTAATTCACCAAAACCGGGCCTGTATCACTATCGTATTCAGGCAGATGATGAGAAAAGCCGCGTTCACTTGCGTCTCGATCCTGATGGCCGCGGGACGCTGATTGTCAATGCGAACCGGGTTATGCATTTGAACCCGACTGCGGCCTTGATGGCGTACCTGGTTTTGGAAAAAACGCCGCAAACCGAAGCCTTAAAAACCGTACGCAAGCAGTATCGCGTCAGTGTTGACCAGGCGCGCGGCGATTTGCAAACCATCAATGATCAGCTTTCAGAGTTGATCCGCCCGGATGGGGCCTGTCCGATCCATGAATTGGAACTGGATACACTTGCGCCGTTCAGCGCACGCCCTTCGGCCCCTTACCGTATGGATCTGGCGCTGACTTATCGTTGTAACAACGATTGTTCGCATTGTTACAATGCTCGCGAACGCAACTTTCCTGAATTGCAGACCCAGGATTGGCAGCGTGTGTTGGACAAAACCTGGGACCTCGGTATTCCGCATATTATTTTCACAGGCGGCGAGCCAACTTTACGGGATGATCTGCCTGAACTGGTGGCGCATGCTGAAGCCAATGGTCAAATCACCGGGCTGAATACCAACGCCAGGCGATTGGCAGACCCGGACTTTGTGAAGAAACTGGTGGATGCGGGCCTGGACCATGTTCAGGTTACCGTCGAATCCTGCGATGCGGCTATTCATAACGGCATGGTAAACGCCAGGGCTTTTGAACAGACCATCAAGGGTCTCAAAAATGCTCTCGCCAGTCCTTTGTTTGTCATGACCAACACCACCATGTTACGGGACAATGTTGCCAGTATTCCAGATACTCTCGATTTTCTGGCTGAGTTGGGTGTGCCAACGATTGGTTTAAATGCCTTGATCCATTCGGGGCATGGTGCCACCGTTGGTACGGGTCTGCCGGAGAGTGATCTGACTGCGCTGCTTGAGATTGCGCGTCAAAAGACGGAACTACGCGGACAGCGCCTGATCTGGTATACCCCCACTCAATATTGCGGATTTGACCCGCAGACATTGGATTTGGGCGTAAAAGGCTGTACAGCGGCGTTGTACAACATGTGTGTGGAGCCCAATGGAGATGTGTTGCCCTGCCAGTCTTATTACAAACCGCTCGGCAATATCCTGAATGCTGAGTGGAATACCATTTGGAACCACGATCTTTCCGTTTTGTTGCGTGAACGGAAAGCACTTCCAAAAAAATGTGGCGGCTGTGAACTGTTGGCTGAGTGCGGCGGAGGCTGTCCATTGCAATTTGAAAATTTTGGAAATCAATCACTATCTGGAGAATTATGAAGCATAACTGGATCAAAGAATTTCCCGCTGCAGTAACTGTATGTGACCCGCAAGGGGTTATTCTTGAAATGAATGACAAATCTGCAAAATCAAATGAAATTGACGGCGGTTATGACCTGATTGGTCAGAATATGTTGGATTGCCACCCAGAACCGGCGCGCTCAAAAACCGAGCGTCTGCTTGCGGCAAAAGAAAAAAATGGCACGGTTCAAAACTAAGAAATAGCACCTTTACAAATTGCTGAGAGACAGGTAGCCCATGAACGGATAAGATAGAGTTTCGAGACAAAATCTATTCGCCCAGAGGCCACCTGCCATGACAGTTTATACGATTCCGCAAT
>JBBRWF010000504.1:0-3764 GCA_038249405.1 Anaerolineales bacterium | reverse complement strand
TACGACAGGGAGTTCATGTAGCGCAGGGTGCAGGCAAACCCGATAGAAAAGGTGATGACAAATATCGCCAGGCATATCAAAGCATAGGCATCCAGGCTGAGGCCAGGAATGAAATAAATACAAGTGGACGAAAGCGAGGTGAGCAGGCCAATAGCCATGAGCCAACCAGCGCCGCGACGATTGACCGGATACCAGAGCGCGGGGTTTTCCATCGTCTTGCGCACGCGAAAACCGTATAGCCCATTGGGCGGTACTTTTTGCAGGTAAAGCGGGATGGTAATCAGGGTCAACAAAATCCCACGGCCAAGGTGTAAGAAAAGCAGCGTGGTCATATAAATTTTATCCTCGGGCTGTTCAAAAAGTTTTCAGTTACTTATCCTCGGGTAGAGCGGCAAAGTCTTTCTGCGTTTTTAAATACCAGCCCATTGCTTTTAGGGGATTTTTCCACCTGGATGCCATGATTTTCAAGGCGCTTTTGTGCAGTTCATCACCGCTTGCGACCATTTCTTTTAAATGTTTATCCTGGGCTTTTATAACATCATCAGCCGTATTTCCATGAAATGGTGCATCACATGGTCCTTCCAATTGCTGACAAGTCATTGTTTTCATATGTCTCTTTTCCTTTGGGCATGATTAAAGTCTAATAATAAGTTGAATGTTCTTGCTAAATACCTTGCGTGGAGAACGCTTATAGTACTCTTCAGCCCACCGCTTTCTTCACGAGCGCGATGATCTTTGCTTCTTCCGCGGCGGTCAACTTCATCAGCGCGAAGGAGGTGGCCCACATATCTCCTTCGTCAAGCTTCGCATCGGGTTGGAAACCGAGCGTTGCATATCTCACGTTGAACTTGCCTGCTGCTTGAAAGAAGCAAATCACCTTGCCGTCCGCGTCGGCATAAGCGGGCATCCCATACCATGTTTTCGGCATGAGGGCTGGCGCGCTGGCAGTGATAATTTCATGCAGACGCTTTCCGATGGAGCTATCTGGTTCTTTCATCGCACCAATTGCCGCAAGGATGGCTTTTTCGCCTTCTGCTTTGTCCTTGCCTGAGCGCGCTTCGGCTTTCATCTCTTGAGCGCGAGCCTTCATCGCGGCTTTTTCTTCAGCTGTGAATCCTTCAGCAGAATTCTTGGTGGATTTTCCCGTATCTGTTTTTGGGTTCATAAAAATCTCCTTATCTGGTCTGGGTCTTGTTTTGAAACCTTGATTATAAATAAATTTACCTTTATAATAAAGATACTTCAAAATAAAGACAATGTCAAGGGCATTTCTATGACAAATGCAATCAAGCCAGATCCAAAGAAACGAGCCCTGATGGCAGTCAGGGATTATGGCGTTAATTTGACGCAGTTCCGAAACGCCATGAGTGAATGGGCCGGGCTCAATGGTACTGATATGGAATGTCTCAGGCTGCTATTCCTTAAAGGCATTGCCAGGCCCACTGAACTTGCCAGGCATACGGGCCTCACTTCTGGCGCAACAACCGCCATGCTGGATCGGCTCGAAAGGGCTGGATTAATTGAACGCCGACCCAATCCTAAGGACCGCCGCGGGACTCTGATCGCACCCGCGCAATCGAGTGCTGAAAAAGCCGCGTCCTGGTTTGAATCGGCGAGAACGGCACAAGATGAATTGATTTCAGGTTACTCTGAAAGTGAACAAGAAATCATTGCTGATGTTTTTGAACGATTTGCAAAACTATGGGATGATGAACGTAAGAAGATACAAAAAGATCAGTAGAAACAAACAGATCGCGCCCTGATCTCTCCGCGTCGGGACCACCAAACGGTTTGCGGTAGTGGTTTGCGATTTGCGCCAGACTCGCTAATTTCGCCCAGCCCGTAAACAAATCTGCTGCACGCTTTGTTGGGCGTACTTTTGGAACGCCAACGAAATTGCTCGATAGTGAACCACAAACCCATCTTGATAAGAATTTACCCACAACGAAACCAGTTACCGAGAATCACCGGGGAGCCTGTGCCATCGGCCCTGTAACGGGTATTGACTGAGCCAATTTTGACATATTTTTCCTGTGGAATGGTCATGGCGTTTGTCCTATTAAATCCTCGCCCCATCCCACTCCGCGGCGCTGCAGGGATAATAATCAACGGGGCTCAGAAGCTAATTCGTCGGCGAAAAGCCCCATTCATGGGGCGCTACTTATAGCCCAGGGCTTCAGCCCCGGACGGTCACGCACACCGCACAGGGGAAATCAAACCAGGTTTTTCCTCTGCTGTTTCGATGCTAAAAATTTCCCCGTTAAAAGCGCTATCGGACAGAGTGAGGGGGGCACTCTATCCGACAGCAAAGTAATACTACGCCCAATGCGGGTAAAATGTCAAGGTATTTTTGGCGATTTGTCTGACAGGTTGCGGCTCATGCCAGGTGCAGCCGTAAACCCACCCCCAACCCGCTCACTCTATACTATAATGTACATACAAAGGGAGTTTAAGCATTGGTTTTGTACACAAAAGATTATTAATCATTGAGAACTGACACAAAATAGGTGAGAGGTATTCTCATGAAATGGAAAATCATCCTGCTAATCGGTCTGCTGCTGGCCGCGTTGAGTTCATCAGCGCAGGCCAAACCCGCCAGCCAGCAAACTGAATACATCGTCGCCAT
This sequence comes from Anaerolineales bacterium, assembly GCA_038249405.1. Classification (GTDB taxonomy): domain Bacteria; phylum Chloroflexota; class Anaerolineae; order Anaerolineales; family Villigracilaceae; genus UBA5195. The sequence continues at coordinate 1,138 of JBBRWF010000504.1, read as the reverse complement.
TGATGCTGAATATCCCCCGTATGAATTTTTGGAAGGCAGCGGGCATATCACCGGGTTCACGGTGGAACTGCTCACCGAAATTGGCAAACAGGCCGGGGTCAGCTTTCGTTTTATACCCATGAGCTGGCCAGATGCCGTTACCGGGCTGGAAGACGGCTCTGTAGATCTGGTCAATATGATCCAGACGCCCGAACGCGCCCAACTTTACGAATTATCAGAACCGCACAGCCAGATCGAGCAGGCCATCTTCCGCAACACCAGCGCAGATATTACCAGCCTGGAAACGCTCAGCGGCCACAGCGTAGCCTTCCAGAAAAATGACATTGCCCTGGAAAGGCTGGCAGACCGCACCGATATCAAAAAAGTGATCGTGGAAAGCAAAGAAGAAGGCTTTATGATGCTCAACGCCGGCAAGGTGGATGCACTTTTTGCCGCCGAGCAGCCCGGCCTGAAGATCATGCGCGAATACGGTCTGCAAAAGGTCGAGGTGGCTGCGATTGCATTATTTCCGCAGCCCTACGGCTTCGCAGCCCGCAAGGGCAATACCACGCTGATCGTCCTGCTCAACACACAACTGCAAAAGCTCAAAGCCTCCGGGGGCTATCTGACCCTTGAAAACAAATGGCTAAACGTCTTTCCCCAGGATGGCAATTGGTTTACCAGGTATCACACGCTGGTGCTGAGCGCAGGCGCATTTGTGACAATCCTGGCCCTGCTGTTAGCCGCGTGGGGGTTCTCCTTGCGGCGCGCAGTCAAAAAGCAAACCCGTGAACTGCTTGAAACGCAAGCCCGCCTGGTGGAAGCGCAAAAAATCACCCGCCTGGGGCGCTGGCAGCTGAACATGCTGACCAACCAGTTGGATTGGTCTGATGAAATCTACGCCTTATTCGATACCGAAAAAGGAAAATTTATCCCCACCTACGAAAGCTTTATTAAATTCACACATCCCGATGACCGGGAATTCGTGGAAAAAGCCTTTCAGGAAGCCGTAAAGAATAAAACGATCTATGAGGTTGAACACCGCATCCTGTTAAATGATGGGCGCATCAAGTGGGTCAATGAAATCAGCCGCACCGAATACGACAGCGCCGGGAAACCAATTCGCTCCACTGGCACAGTTCAGGATATCACCGAGCGT
>JBBRWF010000503.1:0-3764 GCA_038249405.1 Anaerolineales bacterium | reverse complement strand
TGGTGTCCCTTATAACTTAGTGTCAATCGTGTCCTTAACCAAATTGCTCTACAATTACTATTTGCCGATCTGTACCTTTTCCAAATCAGTCATAATTTATGTCTTTACTTTTTTATTCATACATTTACGTTATTTCTTTATACCCTGCTAAAAAGTAATGTTCATACATGAAGAAGAAAGATAAATAATGCCATTTTTGGTCCAAATCTTTACATAAGCTTTAGAATTGCTTCAAGGAGCCTTTACCCATCTTCGATACACTAAGAAAGTAATTTAGAAGAATTAGTGAACAGGAGAAAGTAATATGAATAAATCTTTGGGTATTGTATTAGCAGTAGTCGGCGGAACTGTTGTGGTTGCCTTGATCTTTGGTGCAGGATTATTCCTTGGACATTCCAATGTATTCGCGAACAATTACAATATGAATGGTTTCAGAGCGCAGACGACCAATTATCCAGGCTACTCGATGATGGGTGGCTCCAATATGATGGGCAGTTTCAACATTGTGGGTTCATTTGCGAATAACAACTCTGCCAACTTCAAACCCCTGACCGTCGACCAGGCTAAGCAAGCTGTCGAGAGTTATTTGAAGAACCTGAATAATTCTGATCTCGAACTCAAGGAGATTATGATCTTCAGCAATAACGCCTACGCACGTATTGTCGAGAAGAGTACCGGGATCGGCGCAATGGAATTGCTGGTCGACCCTTCCACTTTATCGGTTTATCCCGAATACGGACCGAATATGATGTGGAATCAGAAATATGGACAGATGGGTGGGTATGGCATGATGGGTGGAGCCGGCATGATGGGCAGTTACTCCCGCAATTCTTCTTCCGTCTCTTCACAGATGACAGTAACCCCTGAACAAGCCCTGCAGATCGCCCAGCAATATCTGGATCAGCAATATCCCGGGTACAAAACGGCTACCGATGCAGATCCCTTCTATGGTTACTACACCATTGATATTATGAAGGACGGCCAACCCACCGGAATGCTCAGCATCAATGGCTATAATGGACAGGTCTTCCTGCATACCTGGCATGGAACTTTTATCGAGATGTGGGAATGATCTGATAAACACTCCTCCTTTTCAGGGATTGGCAGTTCTGCCGATCCCTGTTTGTATGTAAAATGAATATGTAACTAAATTAATTGCGAGGAAATTGAGATGCCTACTGTCAAGATACTCATTATCGATGATGAATCTTCCATTCATACCGTTCTGAGCGCCTATTTAAAGGCGGAAGGATATGAATTCAAATCAGCCTATGATGGACCGACTGGGTTGGCTACCGCTCGTTCTTTCAAGCCAGATATCATCGTCCTGGACGTCATGCTTCCTGGCATGGACGGGATCGAGCTGCTTGCCAACCTGAGACGCGAATCAAACGTCTATGTGATCATGCTCACCGCCCGATCTGAGGAAACGGATAAGATCATTGGGCTTTCTGTCGGCGCAGATGATTATTTAACCAAACCCTTCAGCCCACGTGAGTTGGTCGCACGCATCAAAGCCGCTCTCAGGCGCCTGCGGAGCCCAGCCGGGAACACCGAGGAATCCTCCGTTCTGAATTTTCCGCATCTACGCATTGATATTGGTGCAAGGCGTGTCTGGGTTAGCGAAAATCTGATAGACATGACTTCGGTTGAATTCGACTTGCTGCTGGCACTCGCCCAGCATCAGAGCATGGTTCTCAGCCGCGAACAATTGCTGGAAAAGATCTGGGGATATGATTATTTTGGAGATACCCGCGTGGTGGATGTCCACATTGGCCATGTTCGTCAGAAACTGGGGGTTGAATCTATCATCGAAACGATCCGCGGCGTCGGTTACCGCTTTGAGGATAAATAGGTGAATCCATGTTAATATACCTCCGCACGCATCTAGCCTGGAAGATGTTCCTTTCTTATCTTATCGTCGTAGTTATTGGTATTGTAGTTCTCATCACCGCAGCCAGCCTGTCAGTACCCGCGGCATTTGAGAGACATATGGCAAGTATGAATGCCTTGATGTCCAGTGTGAATGTGATGGGTGATACCCAGTCAATGGAAACAGAGCTTTTTTCGCAGTATACAGCTGCCGTTTACGAGGCTGTTTCATATGCAGCGATAGCTTCTTTAGTCGCGGCCTTGCTCGCCAGTTATTTCATCAGCCGCCAGGTGGTCACACCAGTGCAACGGATGACAAAGCTCAGCCACCGTATTGCAGATGGAAAGTACGAAGAAAGATTATCCATCCCGGGAAGCCAGCATGCGGATCAAATAGACGAACTGGGCCAACTGGCACTCAGTTTCAACCAGATGGCGGATAAATTGGAAAAAACTGAGAATATGCGCCGGCAATTGATCGGCGACGTCACCCATGAGTTGCGAACCCCTCTTACTGCGGTTAAAGGATACCTGGAGGGATTGATGGACGGAGTTTTAACAGCAGAACCGGAAACGTACCAGCAAATCCATACTGAAATTAACCGTCTGCAGCGGCTGGTGAATGATCTGCAAGAGTTGAGCCGGGTGGAAGCCGGAGCGTTTCAATTACGACTCGCGTCCGTCACCCCTGCCAGCTTGATTGAAAGAATACAGAGCAATCTCGGCCGTCAATTCGAGGACAAGAACATCCAACTCGAGACATACGTGGAACCCAACCTCCCCAGTATATTGGTGGATCAAGACCGCATAATCCAGGTGTTGACGAACCTGGTGGGAAATGCGCTGCAATATACGCCAAGCGGAGGGAAAGTATCCTTGCAAGTCCGACGCGAACCGTCAGAGGTGCTTTTCTCAATAAAAGATAGCGGGATCGGAATCTCTGCCGAACAACTCACCTTCATATTCAACCGCTTTTACCGCACAGATAAATCCCGGGCAAGAGCGAGCGGAGGCAGCGGCATTGGCTTGACCATCGCCAAGGCATTGGTTCAGGCGCATCATGGGAGAATTTGGGCCAAGAGTGAAGGTGAAGGAAAAGGAAGCACTTTTTCCTTCCTGATTCCCCTTCCTAAATAAACCAAGTATTTGCTCGATTTTCTTTACCGAAACTTTACAGAACCTTGAATAATCCTTCATTCTCTAATGTTAATATAAGTCTGTAAGTAAAATCAAAAACCTCTTATGAGGCTTAATGAAAGGATAAAACATTATGATGATGGGTTATTGGTACGGTGGTCTTGGATGGATCGGAATGATTATCAACCTGGTTATTACAGTCGGATTGATCATCGGGTTGGTTTTTCTGGTCATCTGGATCGTGAAGCGATTGAGCAATAATTATCCGAGCCAAACACTAAACAATACCACGCCGTCCGCAGTCGATATTGCCAAAGAGCGGTATGCGAAAGGTGATATCGACCGTGAAGAGTATCAAAAGCTTTTAGCTGATCTGGGAATAAGGTAGGTAAAAGATGATGGGTTTTGGAATGATGGGTGGAATGCTACTCTTTTGGGTAATTATCATTGTTCTAGCTGTACTGCTGGTGAAGGGGTTGTTCAACTCAAATAGCAATCGATCAAAAGACAATGCCAGTACCGCAAAACAGATCCTGGACGAAAGATATGCTAGGGGTGAAATCACCCAGGAACAGTACCAGACGATGGTGAAAGATATTCACTAAATGATTTAGTATGGGAGAGCAAGGTCATCACACAGGATTTGCTCTCCCTTTCCGTTCAAATTTCAGCAAATTTTATGTGTAAAGGAAACAAACTAAATGAGAAAATCTCAAATCTTGATGATCGCCGCAATTTTCTCGGTTGTAGTGGTT
>JBBRWF010000502.1:0-3773 GCA_038249405.1 Anaerolineales bacterium | reverse complement strand
GCAGTTGCTGGGGTGCGATCTCAGGATCATGAGCTGAAGACGCAGATTTACGTCGATGGTCTCTTCTGGGCAATTAAGCGGGCAGCCAGCAGACCCGATTCAGCACCTATGACCTAACTCGGGGGATCTGATGAATTTGCGCTCATGGAACCAAAACCGCCAGTATAGCGTTCTGATTATGACTGAGTATGTGTATGGTAAAGTTGGAAACGACTCACACTACTTTGTCATGGACATGGCAGGAGAACTAATAGGACATGAGAACGCCTAACAAAGCGTCGTGTGTCCTGAAAAGTCATCGTTTGCTCACTGGTCACGAAGCGAGACCAGTCTTGGCAGGGGTCAGCCAGCCACGCGCAGCGAGCAGGCAACCAATAATGTAGCCGGGTGACTGGTTATGTTGAAGCGTTGTATTTTTTCTAAAAAGCTCTGTGCAATAGTTCTGCTCAACAGGATTTATCCAGTAAAATCATCTGGATGATATGCAGAGTCTGCCGGGCAACTGGCTTCTTTACCGCGATAGCGCTTACTTCACTAAAAGGCTAATGAACGATAATGAAACGATTAGGTATAGTTAGGCAGAAACTCTACTTCATAAAGATTTTCATTAATCGAGCTTTTAGCGTTAGTGACGAATACACTCAAGCGGCGGAAGGAGAAAATTCTGTAGAAGAATGGGATGATGATGGAGATGCAAAATATGAACAGGCAGTTGATGTTTTACTTTTTTATCAAGAAATTGTTTGCCGGGCAGCTTTGGGAGAATTAAACAGTCTTATAGAATACGAGCTCAAACTTGTTGCACAGCATATTTGTCAAAGAAATCTCGCTAACAAAAAGACCAAAGTTGGCGATAAGAAAAAGGCAATCGGGATAATTCAAGCTGACGGTCTGTTTTTGAAAAATTTACCGGGTTACTCTGGTGTAGAAAATGTTAGGGGAATAATGAATTCATATAAGCACGAGAACGGCTATAGCGGAAAATATAGGGATTTTGCTGGCCATTATGTAGAGATTGAAGAAAAGCATGAATTACACCCGGAAAGCATACTAAAATTCATCGATTCCGTAGACGAGTTCATACTTGCACTGTATAAATGTTATCCTGATGTAGAAGAAGACCCACGCCTGAAATTTAACTATGATGTTCCATAGTTATTGAAAGACGGTTGCCGAAAAGGCAAAACGTGCCCAACACCGCGTCATCGTTGAATTCGGCCAGTAGATTACTAGTAGTCCGTCAATCTTCAATCTTTGGATAGAGATGTTTTAACTTAATCCGAGCATCGGCGGTAGTAAATCGCCAATCGACCTTAACAACTTGTTTGTTGCGTTTCTCAACCCAGGCTTGAACTTCGCGATCAAGGATAGTCAAGTTTGGAATATGCCTGTTCGTGCATTGCCGAGCCAATACACTCAACTCGATTTCAGCCATGATGAGCCAACTACCGTGCTTGGGAGTGTAGTGAAACTCGAATCGTTGACTCAATCTGCGAGCTTCATCAGGTTCAAAAGCCTCATAAAAAGATGCTGGTGAATGCGTGTTTAGATTATCCATGACGATCACGATTTTCTCAGCATCCGGGTAATGAATGTCAGATAATTCACGCATGACATTGGCCCAATCAATTCGGGTACGATGCTCGCTGGTGACCACAAAGCGCTTGCCAGCCAGTGGTTCAAAAAGCATAAACAGATCAGCTACACCTTTCCGCTCATATTCGTAATCGTGGATTGCTGGTTGCCCAAGCTTCACCATAATTGGTTCGCGTGTTTCGGCTAGAAGTTGTTTGGGCATCTCATCCATGCAAATCTGAGGCCGTTTTGGGACATATTCGCGGTGATAAACATCCAGCACGTCTTCCATCTGGCAAACGAAGGCTGCATTTGCCTTTGGCGGAATACACCACTCCGTACTCAACCACGGTTTGAGGATATTTTTTTTAGAGTTTGTCTAATGGCTTCGTGCGAAACTGTTTTTACATGACCTCGAGAAACCATCTCTGTTTGAAGTAATCGTAGCGACCAGCGTTCATATCCTTCGGGCGAATCGCTACAAGTGATCGCGATCAAATAAGCTTCCGCGTCACCATCGATGCGCCGTTCATACTCACGGTTTGGTTTCTTGCGCTGCAACGCAGCTTCAAACCCGTCCACAAAAAAGCTTCTTCGTACTTTTGCAATGGTTACATCTGAAACGCCATAAGCTTCAGATATTGGCTTGTACGACCAGTTGTTTGTACTCTGGTCTGATTTCAAAAGTATTTGGGCATGTTTGATTTGCCGAGCTGATTTTGTTCCAGATGATGTTATCTTTTCAAGGTGCTGCCTTTGACCACTATCAAGTTCGACTACATATTTTGTTTTCACAGGTTTGTCCTCCACCATAAGTTTATCTTCGGCGAAGGCTTTCCGCAAGTTCTCTAAATCATCACATTTGACGGACTACTAGCCACCGTGCCCAAGAAGCCGCGCTACGCATCCAGCAACAAAACCCCGCCTGGCTTTCCGGGGTTCCAACAAGCTCTGGTCACCCCGGGCGCTCCCCGGGGATACCACACCCTTTTCAGGGTGCCATCCAAATGTGCATTTCTAATTGTCGCCATGTAACTTTCTAATTGTCATTGAAAGACACTCAAGGGATCGTACTCCATCTTGTATTTCAACATCCGGTAGACCACTCGTGCAATGGCATGTGCGGTGGCCACCATCGCCTGCTATTTCCATCTACCCAAACTCCCCCACTCTCAGCACCCTCAAAATATCCTCATCCGAAGGCTCCACGCACTGAATGAATGCTGGCTGGATCAGCACCGGCTCGATGTCGTAGACATCCGCGCTGTAGCCCAACTTCACGATGGCGTAGGTCTTCGGGATCCTCGCCAGATAGCGCTTGTATTCGGTATTTACCATGCCCTTCTCAGACTTACCCAGATGTGGCAGGATCATGTCGCGATCCTTGGCATCCTTGGTCTGGAAAGCGAACAGATTGGCGCAAGATGAGAAGATACCCTGGGGGATCTTCGAAACAGTCTGTGCCAGCAGGTGCAGATAGACGCCATACTTGCGCCCATCGCGCCACATGCTCTCCCAGATCGCCGCCACCGACCCGCCCCCGCTCGTGCTTTCGCTGTCAGATGCCGCACCGCTTGAGACACCGGATAAGACCTTGTTGGCTTCTTCGAAGAATATGTCCATCACCGGAAACTTCCTGCCGTTCAAACTCTCCCGCCGCCGTACCACCGAATCGTAATAAAGCACGGTGGCCAGCAGGCTGAACAGGGCGGCCTTGACAAACTCATCCATCTCAGCGCCACCTTCAATCACCGCGATACCCCAGGCATCGTCCGGCGGCCCCAGTAACCCCAAGTCTTCGATGGCCAGGATGTCCACGCCCGGGCCGTACTGCTGCAGCATCTGCCCTTCTTCAAATTGCTCCAGACGCAGCAACACCCCTTCCAGCGATGTGCGGCTGGCCTGATCGCCTTTCCCAAGTCCGGCAAAATACAAGCGCAACATCTTCATCCAATCCACGATGCTGACTTTCTGGCTGCGCCGGACGGCCAGGGACTGCTGCTGTTCCGGGCTGAGATCGTGGACGCTCTGCCCTGGTTGGGCTCCAAGTGCAATTGCTTCTTCCTGGGTCACGAAGCTTTCGACACCGTGGAACAGGACCCCGGCGTTGGTGTAAACCTCGGTTAGCGCGCGGCGCATGAACCCCAACTGGCGCGGTCCCATCCGTCCGGCATTGGCGAACAATTCGCAGATCATCG
>JBBRWF010000501.1:0-3824 GCA_038249405.1 Anaerolineales bacterium | reverse complement strand
TGGATTGCACCGTGGGTCTGGGTGCACATGGCGCGGCGGTGAATCTTGAGAAGGCCATGCGTTTGTCAGACAGACTGGGTGGACATCTGGTCAGCGGCCATGTGGATGGCGTGGGGACGGTTGTCGCTTTCGATAACAGGAGCAGTGTCGCTATGGCAGTGAACAAGGCTAACGTGCCCCAAAGCGGGAGCTCACCAGGAGCGTCCGCCGTACCACGTTGGATTGCCACAAATGAGTTGACCGAAAGCACGATTAAATAAATTGTACTAAGGATACTAGAAATCGCTGCGATTACGTATCCCCATGCATTTCGTCGCCATAACAAGATGCCACCAAACACAAGTAATGTGACAATAATCGAGATATCAATTGCAGCGACCACTTTGAATGCCTCTGGCTCGACAGGCGTAGGTTTGCCCGCGAAGATGTAAGCCGCCCACATAATGAGCCAGACTGATGCGAGACCAATTCCGACGAAAGCGAGATAACCGCCGATAAGCCGTACTGGGGTTTTCGCCCGGAAGCTTGCTGCCAAAATGGCTATATCAATCCTGGGTAATGAGACTATCAGTATGACCACTGATAGCACTAGAATGCCCACGTAGAGGGGGAAGAATGCGTTAAGAGCTGCGCCAAATAGGTAATATGCATAATTATAGAAGGCATACCCGAGCATCCCCAGCCACAGGAGTTGCCCACGTATCGAGCCGCGATTTGCCATGATGATAGCGGCGATTAGCAGCGGCACTGCCAAGGTGAGCGTAACCCAGTCGTTGCCAAACCAAGTAGCCTTGATCCACTCTACGTCGCGGTATTGCTCCTGAAATAACAAGCCGAGAATGGTTTGCGCAAGCATCAGCGCTGCAATTGCTATCGAAAACAGGTATGGTGGCTTAATTTCCTTTGACATATTTCTCTCCTCATAGAGTATATAACTTGTGAATTCTTTTAACCTTATCCGAAGACTGAAGTAGCCACCTAATCAAAATGACGATCAGACAGCCCCATAGTCAGGAAAAGTTGCACTAGCGAAATGAATCGAAGGAGAGCGCGATGGTTCATATCCATCTTCGGTTGCCTTTGGCAAAAAAAACGGTGACGCTTGGACCTATTAGAATAATTACAAGGATAGCAATATCTACAAGAACGCCGGTGAAGGCTATTCCCCAATCCAATATCGTCAACGCCAGCGAAAAGATAGAAACGCCAATCAGCAAGGATTGATTCCATTTCCATTTAGCAACAAGCCCTACCGCGGTCACCACAAAGCCAATTGCCGCCAATCCCCACAAAATACCGAAGATAAAAATCCGCTTATCACCCAGGTAAATGCCCCCGTTGAGAATGGTGGTTTTATAGGGGAAACTTTCAAGCGTGCCCAGTTTCATGTAGACAATAGTTCCCATCCAGTGAATTAGTCCATGAAAGAAGAGAATAACCGCTGCCATGAAGCGAATGATTTTTAACATAGCTTTTTCCTTATTATTGAATGATTTTGAAGGTATGTCCTTGATCAGGGAGGCAAAGATGTTATTCGTCTATGCTTGATTGACATTCTTGAGCAAGGACACTGCAGCGAACAAATTGAGTACAGTGATGATCAGGAAAGGAACCATGATTCCCAGGCTATCTGGCGTACCGGCTATCGCCATATTAATACTCATCGCACTGACGGCCAATCCCAAGGTGATGGCTTTCATCACAAAAACGGAAGCCAACAAATATCCCCAGGCTTTCCGACGTAAAAGCAAGACGCCAGACAAAACCGCCAGCGGCACAATCAAACCCAGGTCCATAGCCTGAATAACAAAGGTGGTCGTATTTTCCAAGGCGGGAACCGTGCTCTGAAAGAAAGTCATCCCCACCCTTCCCAACCAGGCAACCGATAGGAAAGCGCCAATCACGAACAGCAAGGTTGCAATCCGACCCCGCGGCAGTCGGTCGGAGAAATGCTGCGGAAGGGTTGCCAGGTCGAAGGACATCATGCTGAGGATGAACGCATACAGGCTGAGCGCGAAAAGCGCAACATAGACCAGAAATAGTTGGTTTAAAGAAGTCAGCATGCACAGGGACAGGTAGGTATACAGGAAAAATCCCAGGGTGCCGGTCAGCAGTAAGCGTCCGCGCAGTGAACCGCGGAAAGCCAGCCAGGAGGAAATCGCCAGCAGAGGTAGGCCAACTGCGAGAGTTACAATGTCGTTCCCCTGTTCCTGTGCGGCGGAGCTGACCGTATCATAAAAGTAAAGCCCATGTCCCTGGATCATCACGGATTCGCCGCGATGATTGGTGTAAGCAAACGGCTGCCCAGGGTTTTGGTAGAATAGACCCATACCGGCAGCAAAAAGGGCTAACAAACCGATCAAAGGGATCAATATTTTCAGGGCAGATTGATTTTTCATCATTTTTTCCTTCAAAGCGTTAATGACAATTGATTGATAAAAGTTCGAAGCCAAGAGCGTGCAGGTGGCGGATAAAACCGACTAATCCGGCCTGGTCGGTTCTAACCGTCAAAACCGAAGAACCTTTTTCGCCTGGCTCAATAATCCAAGCCGGCGGACTGAAAGGAGCGATATCGCTTTCAACAATCTGCCCGCTAATCTCGATTTGATAAATACGGATATCTTGCATCACGCCCTCTACGCCCCTGCGAAACCTGTCTGGCGCAGATCTTCCGCCCAGGAGCGAATCGCATTCCAATCCCGAAAATCTCCTTCAGGAGCTTTGACGGCCTTACCGATTAAACCGTCCAAAAAGGATACTTTCTTCCAATCCCCAACACCAGCGAAAAAGGCCTCTTTCTGGGGATTGATCAACAGTCGGATTGGATCCAGATACGCCTGACGGGACCTGAGGCTGGTTTCATCACCCCCAATATTCATCAGATGCACCGCAAAGAAGGCGGTAGGCATCTGGCTCAACTGAACCTGGTTATGCTCAACACACTTTACGGCATCTGGTAACCATCGGGACATGCGGATTGCGCTGCCAAGCACCACGGCCTGGTAATTCTTAAGGTCGGTAACTTTATTGACCGGCAGTACATCGACTTCTGCTCCTTGAGCAGTAAGGGTTTTGGCGATCGCCTGTGCAATTTCAGCGGTTGAACCGCCACGAGTGACATAGGCAACGAGGGTTTTTTTGTTCATTGATTGATCTCCTGTCTTCTGAAATCATCATATCCCCAACCGTACTAAACCCAATCCACCGAATGACCGATCAACCGGTTGATTTAATTCAGATCATCCTATTAATTGTTGAAGACAGAAAGAATCAAGGGAGGGTTTTTAGCGTAGAGCTAAAAACCCTCCCTGTTCGGGTCGAATCGATTTTATAAAATTCCCAGACCTGTTGCCTGTAGAACGGCTTCTGCCCGGTTGCGCACATTGAGCTTGCCATAGATATGGATCAAATGAGTCTTTACCGTACTCAACGAAATGATCAGATGGGATGCTATTTCTGGATTCGTCAATCCTTCAGACATCAGCCTCAATACTTCCAACTCGCGGCCGCTCAAAGGTTCAACCAGTCCAGGTTGTTCCGGCAAAAGAGCAGGGCTCGTTTTGTCGGTCGGGAAAGCTGCCAGCAGCTGCCTGACCATTTCGGGAAAAATATTCTGCTTTTGGACGATCTTGAGCAGCGCGGCAATTTCCGTGCCGGCATCCAGAAAAGTGCGCATATATCCTTCAGGTTCCGCCAGCTGGAGCGCTTTGTTCAGGCCTTCCAGGGCAGCTTCCTTGTTTCCTGAAATCGAATGGATTTGGATCAGAACCAGGATCATCTCCAGGGCAATGCCCAAACGCCGGCGCTGAATGGCTTCCGCAATC
>JBBRWF010000500.1:0-3827 GCA_038249405.1 Anaerolineales bacterium | reverse complement strand
GTGGTTTTTATCGATGATCTTGACCGCTGCCAGCCCGAAAAAGTTGTGCAGCTGCTGGAGACCATTAAATTGTTTTTGGAGCGGGCGGGTGTCATCTTTCTCCTTGGGGCCGATCTGCGGGTTATCCAGGGGGCGGTAGAGAAATATTACTCGAATGCCTCTCTTACCGGTGAGAATGCCGCTGATTATATGGAAAAGAACATCCAGCTGCGCTTTGAACTGCCGCCAATTCTGGATGATGAAATGCTGGCATACCTGGATATGAACGCTCTGGAAGAGCCCATATCGAACCATTTGCGTGAATTGGCCGAAGCCGCCGGGTTTAACCCGCGAAAACTAAAAGCGATTTCGAATGACATTAATTTGCGCTGGGCTGTGCGGAATAATGCCGGGCAGGCTGGTGATCTGGAATTTGATGATTTTCTGCGCTGGGAGTTGGTCTTGCATGCCTCGCCCGGTTTCCGCGGTCACGCTCAGGAGGTCTACGAACAACAAGGCCCTGTGAATCTGTTTGCCATCATGGATGCTGCTTTTCGATGGGCGGAAGGCGATGAGGCTGCCGCGGCTGGCCTGGAAGAGCATCTGACGATTTCTCTGAAGGGTGTGCTGCGCGAGATCGAGCCGTACCGTTCGCGCTTCAGCCCTGCGCTGCTAAAAAATCTGCTGGATTATTTTGAGCTGGAGCCCCTGGCCGACCTGCCGGAGCAGCAAATCGAACCAGCGCTGCCTGCCGGTGCGGCTGTTCAACCTGAACCGGATGCGCCCGGTGCGCTTTTCGTGGAAGCGGATGAGGTTGTGCTTCAAGATGTGCAGCCTGTTCTGGATAATACCCAAACAGTGAATAAAGAAGCGGATGAGTCTGTGCTTCAAGATGTGAAGTCTATTCCGGAAAATACCCATCTACAGAATGAAGAAGCCATTGCTGTTGACGAAGACCGCATTTCGATGGTTGAGCCGGAAGAGTCGCAGCCGGAAATCCAACCGATCGGCGCCTGGCTGCCCACTGAATTTGTAGACCAGCAAGCGCAAGGTTTGCTGGAGATTGGCGGGCTTGAGTTTGTGCGCATTTCCGCCGGAGCCTTCCAGATGGGCAGTGCGGTTGACAACAGCACCTGCCGCGGCAATGAAAAGCCTCAGCATTCAGTGGAAATCGATAAAGATTATTGGATGGCGAAATATGCGCTGACCAATGCCCGCTTTGGTCAGTTTGTGCAGGACTCTGGATACCAGACGGATGCAGAAACAGGAACCCCGGCCTACGGTTATCTAAATTCCAAGTGGCAGGCGGTTCAGGCCGCAAACTGGCGGCAGCCGCACGGGCCAGAGAGCCACATCGCTGAAAAACAGGAGCATCCGGTGGTGAATGTCACCTGGCGGGATGCCTCGCAGTACTGCCAGTGGTTCAATCAATATTATGCCGCCGATCTGCAGGCAGCCGGTAACCTGGTTTTGCGCCTGCCAACCGAGGCCGAGTGGGAAAAAGCCGCGCGCGGCGAAGCTGCCAGTGAATATCCCTGGGGCGCTCAGGAACCGGATGAAGCTCTGTGCAACTCGGACATGCGCTTTGGCGGAACAACGCCTGTCGGACAATTTTCTGCAATGGGTGATTCTCCGTATGGGCTGGCGGATATGAGCGGCAACGTCTGGGAGTGGACCGGCAGTCTGTTGGTTGAATATCCTTTGGATCTACAAGCAGCCGCCGAAAATACGCAAAAAACAGGCAGCCGCGTGGTGCGTGGCGGCGCTTTCGACTCAAAAGCGCTGTTTGTGCGCTGCGCCTGCCGCACGCACCTGGCAGTGCCAGCCAGCACACTCGGATTTCGTGTAGTGATAGAAAGGGCAAAATCCTGAAGGTTATCCCTGAACAAGCAGGCTTGATCTAATCTTATCTCTGAACCAAAAGTGCGTCATTTTGCATGGGCAAAATGACGCTCTTTTGGTTTGCTGAATACCCTTTTACAAAGTATCTATGCCTTGCCCGGTTTCCTGGATTTGTCTTTCCTTTCAGGCATCGAGAAGCTGAAAGGCGGCTGCTGGTTTAACTTTGCCAGCATAACCCCTTTTTCGCCCAGCATTATCACCGTTAACGAGGCCGTGTCGCAGCCCAGGCGCTGGAAGTGGTCGAGCGGCATGCCCAGGTAGTAGGCAGTAATCAGTTTGAGCGGGTCGGCGTGCGAGACACACGCAATGATCTCGTTACCCTTGTGGGCGTGCGCCAGGCTTTCTATCTCAGTCACCAGGCGCGACTGGCATTCGGCAAAGGATTCTCCGTTCGGAAAGTGAAAACGCGAAGGAGCGGCCTGGACGATTTTCCATTCGGGCAGCTTTTGCAGGGCTTTCAACTCCATCCCGGCCCACTCTCCAATATTGGTTTCGATTAAACCGGGGCGGATGGTCATCTCCAGACCCAGGGCTGCCGCCAGCGGGGCAGCTGTCTCCCGGGCGCGTTCCATGGGGGAACTGTAGACGGCCTTGATCGGCAGCATTTTGAGCGCTTCGGCCAACTCGGCGGCCTGTTTTTGGCCGCGCTCATTCAGATGTACTCCGGGCAAGTGACCGGCGAGCTTGCCGGTTTTTACATATTCGTTTTCACCGTGGCGGATCAATAACAATAAAGTCATGCTGCTTATCCTATTTAATATTGCGTTTCAAATTGTCGATCTGGTCCTGGGATAGATTTGGCAGGAAGATTTCTTTTTCGATGCCCAGGGCTTTCTTTTGCGCGGCACGCCACATCTCCAGACGGGAGGTCACCTGGGACTCAAAGCCCTCAACGGAAGGCGTATAGAAATAAGTGCCCAGCAGGCGTTTTGGCAGGTACTGCTGGGGGGTGAAATGTCCCTCCTGTTCATGCGGATAAACGTAATCCTTACCCTGGCCGGTTGCTTCGCGGTCGCGGTTGCCGTCCTGCAAATGTTTGGGCACCGAACCAGCCCCTTCCTGTTCGATGCGCTGCATGGCTTTGAAATAACCGCCCGCGCTGTTCGATTTTGGCGCGGTGGAAAGATACAATACCGCCTCTATGATCGGGTAAATGCCTTCAGGCAGCCCGATATAATCGAAAGCCTGCGCCGCGCTGGAGGCCACCACCAGCCCCATGGGGTCAGCCAGCCCGATGTCTTCCGCGGCCAGGATGATCAACCTGCGCACGATAAAGCGCGGGTCCTCGCCAGCGTAGATCATTTTTGCAAGCCAGTAAAGCGCTGCATCCGGGTCGGAGCCGCGGACGGATTTGATAAAGGCCGAGATCGTATCGTAATGCGCATCCCCGTCCTTGTCATACAGGACTGCCCGCCTTTGGATGGACTCTTGCGCCACATCTAGTGTGACGTGGATGACGCCGCTTTTATCGGGCGGCGTGGATTCGACTGCCAGCTCTAGCGCGTTGAGCGCGTTGCGCGCATCACCTGTTGCCATATCTACCAGGTGGGCACGCGCTTCAGGGCTCAGATCAATTTGCCGCATGCCGTAGCCGCGTTCCGGGTCTGCAATGGCGCGTTCGAGCAGGACGCCGATCTCTGCCTGGTTAAGATTGCGCAGTTGGAAAATCCTCGAACGGCTGACTAACGCTTTGATCACCTCAAAAAACGGGTTCTCGGTGGTTGCACCGATCAAGGTTACCGTCCCGTTTTCCACGAACGGCAGCAGCGCATCCTGCTGGGCTTTATTCCAACGGTGGATTTCGTCAATGAACAGCACCGTTCTTTGTTTATACAAACGGTTGCGCTCCTGCGCCTGGTCGATCACCTCGCGCAGGTCAGCCTTTCCGGCCAGGATAGCCGAGAGTGTTTCAAAATGGCTGCGGGTCTGGTTGGCAATCACCTGGG
>JBBRWF010000499.1:0-3827 GCA_038249405.1 Anaerolineales bacterium | reverse complement strand
TACCCCGGCCACGACCACCGTCGCCGAAGGCGGCGTGGTGACCTTCGGGTTCGCCTTTCTGGATCAACGATTTGGGCAGAAAAAGAAATTTTGCCTCTAAAAAACGTACCGGTCATCCGCCCTACTCTGGAAGCAAACCTGAATCCAGCCATCGTTTTACAGGCTCTCACTGATGCTGTTCGTCGTTGGGATGTTGACACAAGCACTGATTTCTTTGCAATTGCACTCGATCTCAATCGTTCGCTGGACTATGCCACTCTCCTTCAGCTATCAACCGGTCTAAGCCAATTTTCCGAAACGCTCCCTGCCGGAAAACCACTTATTGTTATTATCGAACGCGACTATGCGCAAGTTTTGGGCCAAACAATCAAAGGGCTCAAACCATCTATTTCTTTACTGGTGATAGATCAAGTTGGTCTTTTGGAAGGCGATTATATTGATATCGGAACACCCCTCCTGGATGGCCGTGTTGTTCCGCTGAGTGTTAAAACACTTGTCTTTTACCAATGAGAGTATCATCAATTATCCGTCCTGTCGGACACAAATAAAACAAACCTGCTCATCTTTTCGCAAAGACTGGAGAACGCATGCTCCTAAGAACTAAGCTTCATAATAAAATTTATGAATTTCCAGATATTCGGATTTTGATGGGCAAAGCAAATGAAGAAAAATCCGGAGATCGCCTGGCAGGAGTCGCAGCAGAAACAGCAGCCGAGCGTATTGCTGCCAGGCTGGTTTTAGCTGAACTGCCTCTCAGTGTTTTACGTGAAACACCTGCCGTGCCCTACGAACAGGATGAAGTTACCCGAGTAATTCAAGATGCAGTAAACGAAACCATCTACAACGAATTAAAAGGCTGGACAGTCGGGGAATTTCGCGAGTGGATTTTAGCCGACACCACGAGTACACAGATGATACGCCGCATCTCCTCCGGTCTGACCGCCGAGATGATTTCCGCAGTCACCAAGCTCATGTCAAATTTGGATTTGATGTATGGTGCCAGCAAAATGCGCGTCTCCGCCCACTGCAACAACACAACTGGCGCACCCAACACCCTCTCGAGCCGTTTGCAGCCCAACCACCCCACTGATTCTCCTGAAGGCATCCGCGCCGAAATTTATGAAGGGCTCTCCTATGGGTCTGGTGACTCGGTCATCGGCATCAACCCCGTAGATGACTCTTATTCTTCGGTTGCGCGCCTTTTAGATATGACCTATGATGTAATCCGCACCTGGAACATCCCCACTCAAAACTGCGTACTCGCCCACGTAACCACGCAAATGAAATGCTTGCAGTCGGGCTCTCCAGTTGGCTTGATCTTCCAATCCATATCAGGCTCGCAAAAAGGCAACGAATCCTTTGGCATTTCAGTCGGGATGATTGATGAAGCCTATGCCCTCGCGAAAAAATATTGCTTTCCAACCGGGCCAAATTTTATGTACTTTGAAACCGGCCAGGGCTCAGCGCTGTCTGCTGAAGCTCATAATGGTTGGGACCAACTAACCCTCGAAGCCCGCAACTACGGGCTGGCAAAACGCTGGAACCCCTTCCAGGTCAACACCGTGGTCGGATTTATTGGCCCAGAATATCTTTATGACGCTCGCCAGATTCAACGCGCTGGCCTGGAAGATCATTTTATGGGTAAACTGACTGGCATCCCGATGGGTGTTGATGCCTGTTATACCAACCATGCTCGCGCCGATCAAAATGCAATCGAAAATCTGGCTGTTATGCTAACCGCAGCGGGTTGCAACTATTTCATGGGCGTACCGATGGGTGACGATTCCATGCTTTCCTATCAATGTACTTCCTTCCACGATGCGCCCACCTTGCGCCAATTATTCAAAGCACGCCCTGCTGCAGAGTTTGAAGCCTGGATGGTGGATCTTGGTCTGATGAAAGATGGCATATTGACTGAAAAAGCCGGCGACCCAACATTTTTCTTGAAACACTAATTTTTGATAAAAAAGCACCCATCGGAGTTGGAAAATGGATGATGCAAAATTAAACGAA
This sequence comes from Anaerolineales bacterium, assembly GCA_038249405.1. Taxonomy (GTDB): domain Bacteria; phylum Chloroflexota; class Anaerolineae; order Anaerolineales; family Villigracilaceae; genus UBA5195. The sequence goes on along the minus strand of JBBRWF010000499.1, from coordinate 1,814 downwards.
ATTGTTGAAGCCGTTGTACGGCAATTAATTGCTGCTGGGGCTGCACCTGCGAATCAAGCACCTGCCCCGGCAAATCCGCCCATTCAAGAGAGCCCCAGGCAGCTGCCTTCCAACGAAGCGGTTAATAGTTTGCTGCAGCCTGTCAGTACTATTGCCCCGCAATCAAATAATGATCTCTGCATTGACCTTCCCGATCCGACCAGCGTTGCATTAAGATACAAATCGCGTGTCAACAATCCACTTGACCCCAATGCGTTGAATGAACTCATCGCTTCCACCAGCTCTCGCATTGGAGTGGGGCGGGCTGGCCCGCGCAACAAAACGGCTTCATTATTGCTCTTTCAAGGCGATCATGCCGTTACACAGGATGCGCTTTACAAAGATATCGACTCCAATCTGCTTTCAGAATTTAATCTTTTTACGGTTCAAACCAACATAACCGGAGGAAAAGAACAATTCCTACTTCGGCCCGATTTGGGTCGCCAGCTAAGCCAGGAAGCACGTGTTACCCTTGCTGAAAAATGCATCAAGAGTCCAAATGTTCAACTTGTCATTGGTGATGGTCTCAGCGCAACCGCCATCGAGGCCAACCTCCGGCAGATTTTCCCTGTTATCAAGCAGGGTATCCAATCCGCAGGCTTAACCTTTGGCACACCTTTTCACGTTAAATATTGCCGAGTAGGTGTAATAAATGATATTGGTGATGTCTTAAAACCAGATGTCATCATCCTGCTCATTGGTGAACGTCCCGGTCTTGGTCGCGCGGAAAGTATGAGTGCTTATATGGGCTTTAAACCCAAAAATGGTGACAGTGACGCCGATCGGGATGTCGTATGTAATATTTTCGAAAATGGCGGCACAAATCCACTCGAGGCCGGCGCGTTCGTAGTACAAATTGCACAAAAAATGCGCCAGCATCAGGCATCTGGTGTAAAACTCAAACTGGCAACCGCTTAAACCAGGTTTAAAGAGGAGAAATTATGGGTGTCCTTGATCCAATCTATGCAAACCCACTATCGGTCAGACTGATCCCCAATGTCGACCCTAATTTCGCAGAACAGTTAAAGCTGCGCCCCGATCAGCACTCCATTGGTCTTATTACGGCTGATAACGATGATGCTACTTATGTCTCCATCGATGAAGCCACCAAGATGGCAGATGTCGAAGTTGTTTATGCTCACTCTTTTTACGCAGGCGCGGCACACTCCTCCGGGTTGATCTCCGGTGAAATCATGGCGATTATCGCCGGACCCAATCCTGCTGAAGTACGGGCCGGATTGAGCGCCGCTTTGAATTATATGAAAAACGAGGCTATTTGGTACTCCGCCAATGAAAATGGCACAATCGCTTTCTTCCCACATCTCATTTCTCGCACGGGATCCTACCTCTCAAAGGTCTGTAATATCCCGCTCGGCGCCCCGATTGCCTATTTGATCGCTCCCCCCATGGAAGGCCTGGTCGCGCTGGATGCAGCTCTTAAAGCCTCCGCAACCACCATCGCATCCTTAACCATGCCGCCTTCTGAGACAAACTTCATGGGCGTCATGCTCACCGGCGACCAGCCCGCCTGCAAAGCGGCCACCATCGCTTTTCGTGAAATGGTTCTTGAAATTGCTCGTGATCCGATTAGATACTAGGTGATTCATGTCAGAACTCGATAACGATCTTCTCTCAATTCAAGAAGCACGTACGCTCGCAACTGCAGCACGTGATGCCCAGAAGCAATTCTTACACGCATCTCAGGCTGAGGTCGATCGCATTTGCCAGGCAATGGCAGAAGCTGCTTTCAATGCCTCCGAGCGACTGGGCCGCAT
>JBBRWF010000498.1:0-3843 GCA_038249405.1 Anaerolineales bacterium | reverse complement strand
AGGTGCTCACGCATGTAGCCGGACAGCCTGGTCGCGACACTTTGCATCCTTTGCTGACTGCCCGAACCTCGGTGAAGAAAACCCTGGTAGTGGTGGTGAGCGGAGACCGCGGTCTGGCTGGTGCGTACAACACCAACTTAATTCGTTTTGTCCTGCGTAAATTTGGGAATCATCCCACACCGGTTAGCTATATTGCAGTTGGCCGCAAGGGCCGCGATCTTTTACTGCGCCGGCGCATGCATGTCATCGCCGATTTCAGCAATCTGCCGGCCGCGCCTAGTTTTGCTGATGTTTCTGCGATTGGACGCCTGGCTGTGGATGAATTCTTGAGCGGTAATGCGGATGAGGTCTACCTGGTCTACACCGATTTCGTAAACATGGTTCGCCAGGATGCGACTGCCAAGAAATTACTACCGCTGGAAGTGGATGCCGACCATGACCGGGTGGAAGCATATGACTCGGTCAAGCATGTTTCTGCCGCTTATCAATATGAGCCCGCCGAGCGCGAGATTCTGGATGAAATCGTCCCGCGCTTCTCGGCTTTACAGGTTTACCAGGCCATACTCGAATCACTGGCATCGGAACACGCTGCCCGCATGGTTGCCATGCGTAATGCAACCGATAATGCTATCGAATTGGTATCCGCACTGCAATTGCAATATAACAAAGTGCGTCAACAAACCATCACGAGCGATATGCTCGACATCGCGGGCGGCGCTGAAGCGCTGGCCCAGGCTACTTCTTATGCTGGAGGCGAAAATGGCTAATGCAACGGGCCGTGTAGTGCAAATTTTAGGTGGTGTGGTGGATGTAGCCTTCCCTGAAGGTGAACTGCCCGAAGTTTATGAAGCGATCGAAGTTGAGCGCGCAGGTCAAGAACCGATCGTGCTTGAAGTACAGAAACACCTGGGCAATAACTGGGTGCGCACAGTGGCCATGGACACTACCGATGGCATGCAGCGCGGTGCTGTTGTGACTGCCACTGGCAACCCCATCATGGTGCCAGTCGGATTATCAACTCTGGGCCGGATTTTCAATGTTCTTGGTAAACCGGTGGATGAAAAAGGCGAAGTTAAGGCAGCCGCATATTATCCAATTCACCGGCTCGCCCCGGCTTTTTCTGAGCAAGCCACGGGTGTGCAGATTTTTGAAACCGGCATCAAGGTAATTGACTTGATCGCCCCTTTCACCAAAGGTGGCAAGACTGGTATTTTTGGTGGAGCAGGTGTGGGAAAAACCGTTGTCATTACCGAGCTGATCTCGTCGATCGCCCGTGTGCACAAGGGTAACTCGGTTTTTGCAGGTGTGGGCGAGCGTACGCGCGAAGGTACATCTCTTTTTCGCGAAATGATTGAATCGGGCGTAATGAAAGATACCGTGATGGTGTTCGGCCAGATGAATGAACCCGCCGGTGTGCGCTTGCGCGTTGCACTTTCTGCGCTGGCTATGGCTGAATACTTCCGCGATCAAAGCAAGGATGTGCTGCTCTTTATTGACAATATTTTCCGCTTCACCATGTCCGGTTCAGAAGTGTCGGCGCTGCTCGGTCGCATGCCCTCTGCGGTAGGCTACCAACCCACCCTGGCGACCGAAATGGGCGAATTGCAGGAACGTATTACCTCCACCCGCACAGGCTCAATTACGTCCATGCAGGCTGTGTATGTGCCTGCCGATGACTACTCAGACCCGGCGCCTGTTGCGACCTTTACCCACCTGGATGCGACCATTGCTCTTGAGCGCGCTATCTCAGAAAAGGGTATTTACCCGGCTGTCGATCCACTGACTTCCACCAGCCGAATTCTTGATCCCAACATTGTTGGGCTTGAGCATTACACGACCACCCGTGAAGTACAGCGTGTTCTCCAGCGCTACAAAGATTTACAGGATATTATCGCCATTCTGGGCGTGGATGAACTTTCGGAAGATGACAAACTGCTGGTCGCCCGCGCGCGTAAGATTGAGCGTTTTTTCAGCCAGCCTTTTGTTACAGCCGAGCAGTTCACTGGTATCAAAGGCGTTTACGTCCCGCTTAAGGAAACCATTCGTTCATTCCGCGAAATTCTGGATGGAAAGTGCGACGACTTGCCTGAGCAGGCCTTTATGATGGTTGGTACGATCGACGATGTGCGAGCTAAGGCCGAAAAACTGGATCAGGCGGCCTAATCCCGCGAAAAATATCAGAGGTCAGTTCTTTTGGATCTGACCTCTGACACCGGAGAACCTTTATGCCTATCCGTTGTGAAATAGTTTCTCAAGATCGCATGGTTTATGAAGGTGATGTGGATATTGTCGTCCTGCCCGGCACGGATGGCGAAATGGGCATTTTGCCTCACCACGCGCCCTTATTGACCACGCTTAAATTCGGGTTGATCAAAGTCCGTACGCAAAGCGAAGAGCAAGTCTTTACAGTGGCGGGCGGAGTTGCCGAAATTCAACCAACAATTGTAACTGTGCTAGCTGATGCCGCAGAGAATGTACATGAAATAGATGTGGCGCGTGCCGAAGCTGCGCGGAAACATGCCGAAGAGGCGCTCGCATCTGTCAAAACTGAAGATGTGGATGCCTACCTGGCTCTCGAAGCGGCCTTGCGCCGTTCCAATTTGCGTCTGGATGCCGCCAAGCGTTTCCGTGGCGGACGGCATACCAACTACCCGGAAGAGTAAACCGCCCCAATGGCTGGATTTTCAAAAAACCTGGGTATAGACCTGGGAACGATTTATACGCGCATAGCCGAAGGCAATCACATCATTGTGGAAGAACCCACAGTGGTGGCGATTGACGTTGCTGATCAGAAAATTGTCGAGGTCGGACGTCAGGCTAGAGATATGGAAGGCCGAGTCCCGGATACCATCGAAGTAGCGCGTCCGCTGCAAAACGGCGTTATCGCCGATTACGAAATCACCGAGAGCTTGCTGCGCGTGCTTCTGCAACGTGTTAGCGGACCGGTGCGGATTTTCAAACCCAATGTGATGATTTCGGTGCCCTACGGTGTAACCAGCGTGGAAAGCCGTGCCGTACATGAAGCGGCTTTGCAGGCGGGCGCCCGTGAAGCTTTCCTTATTCAGCAGCCCCTAGCTGCTGCGCTTGGTGTAGATTTACCGATCAACTCACCTTCTGGAAATATGGTGGTCTGCCTGGGCGGTGGCGCAATACAGTGTGCTGTACTGGCAATGTATGGGATTGTTTCAGCTGAAACGATGCGCGCAGGTGGTCAGGCTATGGATGAGTATATTGTTACTTTTGTCCGGCGTAAGTACGGCATTATTATTTCGCCGGTCACTGCTGAACAGCTTAAGATCAAAATCGGTGCCGCTGTTACCCAGGATGTTGAACAGGGGATGGAAGTGCAAGGGCAGGACCAGGTCAGTGGCCTGCCGCGCCCTGTGACATTAACGACAGGTGAAATGGTTGAGGCGCTGCAAGAGCCGCTGCGACAGTTAACCGAAACATGCCGCCGCGTTTTGGAAAAAACTCCCCCGGAACTGGTTTCGGATATCATAGACCGGGGCGTGGCGTTGACGGGTGGCGGGGCATTACTGCGAGGTATTGACAAGCTATTGACCAAGTCATTGGGCATTCCTGCCTACCTGGTGGATAACCCTTTGACCTGTGTGGCGGAAGGTACTGCGCGTGGTTTGGGTATGTATCCGCTCTTACGACGTAATTTGCCCTCAGTTTAATCAAGTCGTTTGCGCCAAAGGCTTGAAAAAAATAGCTGGTCGTTTAGGCGGCGCTGAGATGGCAAGAACTGAAGGTTACTCTGAAGGCAATGTACCTTTATCAACTTTAAGAGCTGATATTGACTACGGATTTGCTGAAGCGGATACAACATTCGGAAAAATT
>JBBRWF010000497.1:0-3850 GCA_038249405.1 Anaerolineales bacterium | reverse complement strand
GCACCTTGCCCACCCGTAACTATAACGAAAGTTCGTTTGAATTTGCCGAAGAGATCAGCGGCGAAAAACTCTACGATGAATATCTGCGCGGAGCACCCGATGGCAAACAGGATAAGCTCGGCCGCGATACCTGCTATTCCTGCATCGTCCGCTGTAAGCGTGTAGTCGAACTTGAAGGCAAATATAAGGTTGATCCAACCTATGGCGGTCCCGAATACGAAACCATCGGCACTTTTGGCTCTTACTGCGCCATCAAGGACATGCCCGCCATCTCGCTTGCCAACCAGATTTGCAACGAATATGCTGTCGATACCATCGCCTGCGGTGCCACCATCGCTTTCGCCATGGAATGCTTCGAAAAGGGCATCATCACCCGCGAGCATACCGGCGGTATCGACCTGAAGTTCGGCGATGCCGACGCCATGCTCGAAGTGTTGCGCCAGATTGTGACAGCCTCTACTCCCTTTGGCAAATTGCTTGGGCAGGGTTCAGAACGTGTTGCCGCGATCTGGGGCAACGGCGCGGATGAGTGCCTGACCACCGTCAAGGGTGCCGAATCCCCCGCCCACATGCCGCAAGCCAAGCGTTCCCTTAGCTTGATCTACGCCGTCAATCCTTTCGGCGCTGACCACCAGTCCAGCGAACATGACTGGATGATTGAAGAAGGCATCGCCTCAGACCTGTACATGAGCCGCCTGGCCCTGCTCGGCATGGAAGATAAACTCGAACCGCTTTCCCTCGGCAAAGCCAAAGTCAAATTTGCGTACCTCACCGAGCTATTTTACTCAATGCTTGATAGTGTCGAGCTTTGTCAGTTTGTCTGGGGCCCCGGTTGGACGCTTTACGGCCCTCAAGAGACAGCCGATCTGGTCAAGGCCGTCACGGGTTGGGATGTCTCCGTCGATGAACTCATGAAGGTCGGTGCGCGCCGTCTAAACTTGATGCGCGTCTTTAATTCTTTGGAAGGCCTCGACCGTAAGGACGATAGATTGCCCAAAAAGTTCTACAAGGCACTTCAAGGTGAAGGCCCAACTGCTGGCATCGCACTTACCCATGAAGAAGTTGAAGCCGCGTTGGATGAATATTACAAACTGGCCGGTTGGACGAATAATGGCCAGCCCACCAGGTCTGCGCTTCAGCCTCTCGATCTCGATTGGGCTGCCGCACTGCTATAGTCCTCTAATCATCGCCCCGAAGGTTTTTACCTCACGCAGGATAATAAAAAACCTTCGGGGCGTTGCTGCCTCGAAACGACCTGCCCAACCCCAGTAATTCAACAGGACATCCGCATGACAAGCCAACTTTTTGAACAAAGTTTTCCCCACATGGCGCCCGTCTGGTCGCGTATCTTCAGCATCGAAGCCGAACGTGCAGAAGGTTCTTACATCTATGCCGCTAATGGCAAAAAATACCTCGATTTCACCTGTGGTATCGGTGTTACCAATACCGGTCATTGTCATCCTGCGGTTGTGGCGGCGATTCGCGAACAGGCCGGTCTTTTCCTCCACGCCCAGGCCAATATCGTTGTGCACCAGCCCATGTTACAGTTGATAGACGAAGTCCGCAAAATAGTCCCCCCCGCCATTGACGGATTTTTCTTTAGCAACTCCGGTGCCGAGGCCGTGGAAGGCGCCGTAAAACTGGCTCGCTCAGTCACCGGGCGCCAGGCTGTGATTGTTTTTACCGGTTCCTTCCACGGGCGCACCGCCGGAACGATGGCGCTCACCACTTCCAAGACCGGTTACAAGGGTACCTCCCAGGTATTGCCTTCCGGCGTCTATGTCACACCCTTCCCCTATGCCTACCGATTGGGCATGAGCGATGAACAGGCTGCCCGGTTTGCCTTGCAAGCGTTGGATGAACTGCTCATCACCCAAATTGCCCCGCACGATGTTGCCGCCATCCTGATCGAACCGGTACTTGGCGAAGGCGGTTATGTAGTTCCTCCGCCTGCTTTCCTAATGAGCCTGCGCGATCTTTGCGACAAACACGGCATCATGCTGATTTTTGACGAAGTTCAGAGTGGTTTTGGTCGAACCGGCAAATGGTTCGCCCAGGAATACTCCGGCGTTGTGCCGGACATTATGACAGTTGCCAAGGGTATTGCCTCCGGTATGCCGCTTTCGGGTGTCTTTAGCCGCCTCGAACTGATGAAGAAGTGGCCTACCGGCAGCCACGGAGGCACTTATGGCGGCAATCCTGTGGCAATGGCTGCTGGTGTTGCCACCATTCGCGCCTTGCGTGACGAACACATGCTGGAAAATGCCAACGTGCGCGGTTCACAGCTCCAGACCGGCTTGCGCAAACTGCAGGAAGAATATGAGCAGATCGGTGATGTGCGTGGACAGGGCTTGATGATTGGTACCGAATTTGTGGATGCCAGAGGCAAGCCCGATAAAGCCATCGTTAAAACCGTCATTCATAACGCCGAAGAACGCGGCTTGCTGCTTCTCTCCTGCGGTACCTATGACAATACCATCCGCTGGATCCCCCCGCTAAATGTCAGCGATTCTCAGGTCAATGATGCCCTGGCGATTTTCGGCGCATCTCTAAAGAGTGCCATTGGTTAAGCGCAAAGACCAATAATCATGCCCCAAAATCTTGATCGCACCCGGCTCGATATCCTGCTCAAACAGGAAGAAGAACTCTTTCATAAAAATCATCCCCGCTCTTATGAGCTTTACCAGCGCGCCAAAAAATCTCTGTACGGCGGCGTGCCCATGCTCTGGATGATCCGCTGGGCTGGCTCGTTCCCCGTTTTTGTGCGTGAAGCCCACGGTGCCCATTTCAGCGACGTGGATGGCAATGATTACATCGACTTTTGTCTGGGCGATACAGGCGCTATGACGGGTCACGGCCCGGCCGCCACCGCTGCCGCCATCCAGGCCCAGGTTGCCAGGGGCATTACCCTTATGCTGCCCTATGAAGATGCCATCCTCGTCGGCGAGCACCTCCAGCGCCGTTTTGGCCTGCCGCTCTGGCAGTTTGCGCTATCCGCTACCGATGCCAACCGTTTTGCCTTGCGCATGGCGCGCCTTATCACCGGCCGTAGCAAGGTACTGGTCTTCAACTATTGCTATCACGGCTCCGTAGACGAGACCTTCATCATCCTGGATGAAGAAGGCACGCCCATGTCGCGTCCCAATAATTTAGGCCCCCAGGTCGACCCCGTCTACACCACCAAGGTTATCGAGTTTAATGATATTGCTGCCCTCGAGACCGCCCTCTCCTCTGAAGATGTGGCTGTCGTCTTGGCCGAACCCGTCATGACCAACATCGGCATTATCCATCCACAGCCCGGTTATCATGACGAACTGCGCAAAATAACCCGCAAATACGGCACCTTGCTGATCATCGATGAGACCCACACCATTTGTAGTGGACCCGGCGGCTATACAGCGGCCAACGGCCTGCAGCCAGATTTCCTCACGCTCGGCAAGCCCATTGCCGGGGGCATTCCGGCCTCAGTCTACGGTTTCACACGTCAGGTTGCTGACCGGTTCGATGCCCTGCTGGTCAAAGATGATTCGGATCTAGGCGGTATTGGCGGCACCCTCTCTGGCAATGCGCTCTCGATCGCAGCCATGAAGGCTACACTTGAAGAGGTCCTTACCCCCGAGTTTTATGAAAAGGCCTTTGCCCTGCAAGACAAATTCACCGCCGGAGTTGAGGCGGTTATCAAGGAATATGACCTGCCCTGGGTCGTCAAACGCCTGGGCAACCGTTCCGAGTACTGGTTCCAGCCCAAACCACCCAAAAACGGTGGTGAGGCTGCCGCAGCCATTGACCACGAACTCGACCGTTACATGCACCTCTACGCACTCAACCGCGGCATCCTCATGACTCCTTT
>JBBRWF010000496.1:0-3851 GCA_038249405.1 Anaerolineales bacterium | reverse complement strand
TTTTCGCAAGCCGTTTTCCGCTTTGAATCGGCCCAAGCGCAGCCTCCTCAAGATATGTCTTATGGAGATTGGCGTACAGCTTTTGAAGCGCTTTCCCGACTGGCCGAAAAAGATCGGCTAGCCGTTATCATTGATGAGTTTACTTACCTTCTCGAAGCAGAGCCGGCCGTTTCTGCCTATTTGCAGCATGCCTGGGATCACACGCTTAGTAGGTCCAATCTATTCTTGATCATCTCAGGTTCGCACCTGGGGATGATGCAACGTCAAGTGCTGTCCTACCAGGCACCATTGTACGGACGTTCTACTGCCAATTTACTCTTGCAACCGCTTCCTTTTGGGGTTACTCAATCCTTTTACCCGAACTATGCGGCGGATGAACGGGTAGCGGTATACGCAATGTTAGGCGGTGTACCGGCCTATTGGGAGCGATTTGATCCCCTGCGGAGCGTGACAGAAAACATCCGGGGTGAATTTCTCAATTACAGCGCCTCGCTGCATGATGAGCCCCGGCTGCTGCTGGCAGACTTCCTGCGCGATCCGCATAACTATATTTCTATTTTTCGAGCAATCGCTAATGGGGCCGGAACCCCCAAGGAAATTGCCCGCTTTTCAGGCCTGGAAGAAAAGCACATCCCTCAGTATTTAAAAGTGCTCACCGAAACCGGCTTTATTGCCCGCCGGGTTCCGGTAACACAGCCTCCTGCATCACGCATGGGGCGGCATTTTATTACCGATCCATTTCTTCGTTTCTATTACCGGTTTTTAGCCCGGCGGCAATCCCAACTGGCACTCGGGGTAGAAGAACAAGCATTGGAGGAAATCAAGCGCCATTTGCTCGACTTCATTGGCACATATACTTGGGAAGAATTGTGTCAGGAGTGGCTGCTGCGTACAACAGGTCATGCTCGTTTGCCTTTCCTTCCAGATCAAGTCGGTGGAGCATGGACGCGAAAAGCTCAGGTGAATGTGGTTGGAATTAATTCAATGGAGAAAACGCTTATCCTGGGAGAATGCAAGTGGAGCCCGAAAGCGATGGATCGGAATGTTTTAGAAGACCTGGTTCAGAAGACAGATAAATTTGTTCCTTCTGAAGGGCACTGGCGGGTATATTATCTTGGGTTTGCTCGTGGCGGTTGGTTGAATGAAGCCCAATCGTATGCAAAAACATTCGGAAAAGCGAAGGCAAATGGGGAGAACTGGAACGCAATCGGCATGTCCTTGCTGAACCTATCTCAGGTAGACCAAGACTTAAGGGAATGGAGCCATAGCAAAGACGATGGAGTGGAGATCGCTTTTTAAGGCAAACCATTGTATGACCAGTTTTTTAGCGGATAAATGGCTTAAAACGACCATTTATGCGACCATTTCAGCCAAAACTCATCGTCCAAGACCGATTGGGCGATGAGATAATGGATTAGGTGGATGAATAACAAGTGCTCTCGATACTAACCGTGATAACAGAATCACGTTTTTTGACCTACCTATTGAACGTCTTTTAGGCCAACAAAGCTAATTTACCTATATGGTTTCATGGTATTATCTTATTAGAACTTGCGTTCCGTTTTTTTTTGCTCCGTTTTGATCTTCGGTAAGGATCTACATGAAAAAACGCAAACAACACCCATCCGGAATTTCTATAAGCAAATTGCAGTGTCCTGTGCAAGTCCGATCCAAGCCACTGAAGGCGACATTGTCCATACGACCTATCCTAATGGGGGATCTGGAGTACTTAGAAGACCTTGCACATGAGGATTTATCCGACCGGGAATTTGTTGCCAGGGTTCTACACCACCAAGTTAGCACACCAGTTCTCGACATACAAAATATCTTTGCCCTTTCGGATCGTTCTCTGCTCCATATCGCAAGCTATTGGGGAAACAGCGAGCTGGCAAGCCAAGATGATCAGCCAGTAAAAATAAATTCATTTCAGGAGTTCCGTAAAGCTGCGTATACGTTCCTTGCTAACTGGAGCCAGCATACCGAGCAACTTGCTGGCGCAATGCAGAACAGTTTGAAGAGAATTGCTTTGCCTCCAATACCCGAAAGCATTTTGAAAAGCACGCAATGGATGGATAGCATCGTTCGATATCAGTCTCAATTCGATATGCTTACGCGTCCAGCAATCGAGCAACTGAAACTATATGATAGCATGCTAAAAACTCTCCCAGCAGACATGGGGCGAATCCGAACAGCAATGCTGGGGACGCAGGATGTGCTTATCAAACTGATGGATACTGCTCAGGTTGGGGACGTTTTCAACCGTCTGATTGATAATCTCACACCCGCACTGGTTTCGATGTCCACAATACATCAGGAACAAATGGATCGTTTGAACGAAGCCTTTCGCACAATATCAGGGGTAGAACTATCCCGTATGTCAGATGTAATTTTTCGAGCCAGCCAAAGGTTAGGTAATATCTTTCCGCTCATCGAACAGGATCTGCCCATACTAACACAGAGATTGCTCCAACCCATCTCTACCTATACTCATAGCCCCCTACTGATATCAACACTGCCCGATATAGTCGAGCTAACGTTGGTACGATCAGAAGAACAGAGAGACGAGAGTACCGCCCAGGGATTGTCCGAAGATCGAACCCTCGTGTTCGATTTCCAACTCGACGTATATCTATTGAACCTGGCCAAGTATGTGGACGTCACTCACGGGTACCATGTAGATGTGGATGCTTACCATAAAACCTGTGACAGCGGCTTTGAAGCCAACGTCTGGCAGGTTTTCACCGGTACGGTGATTTTAAAAGATCGACATAAGAATATTCAGGAGGCACTGGAAGCGCATCGCAGGGGGCAGTTTACCCTTTCCGTGCCCGCATTGATGGCCCAATTAGAAGGGGTCATCACCGATATGTTGGTCTTGCGGGGCATTGTTTTTCGAGACGGCTCGAAAGCTCGCCGTAGTGACAATCGCGCAGAACTGGCAGGGTTAAAAGGGAAAATCGATTTGTATGCTCAGCAGTTTCACGACATTCCACCAGTCGCTAGGGTCCGACAGTTCATTGTTGATCGGATAGCACCTGACCGAAATTATACGCAACATGGTGTTCCGAACGACAAGTACACTGTCGAGGTCTCCACACACCTCTTAATCTTGATCTACTACTTTGGCTCTCAATTGATGAACTGGGAAAGACTATGGCAATAGTAGCAATGTTCCCAAATGCCGTCTCAATATCCAAATGTTCCCGGACAGAATAAATAGTGAGAATTAAGAAAAACCAGCCGAGATAAATAGGGATGAACCATCTTCTATTTACAATTTAATGTCGACAGGCCGCATAGTATCAAGCTCCTGAGTGCAATATAATAGACTGCGGTACCCACCTTTAATATTTTTTGTTTGGAGATGAATTACCTTGGCGCGAATGATTCCACCCAGTGGGGCAGTTCAAAACAAAAGCATTTATGCTGAGCCGGCTGTATATGGGGCTTTATCTCAATTGGATGATAATTTTATTGTCATTCACAGTTTACCGTGGATTTGTGCTGCGGTTAAATCGATCAATCCTACTTATGCACCATCTGGCGAGATTGATTTTATTGTTCTTCATCCAGAGTATGGAATTCTAGCAATTGAGGTGAAAGGTGGTCAGTTCAAGTATGATGAACATCAATTTGTTTATCTACACAATCAACAACCATTCAAACCGATTGATCAGATAAGACGCGGGACGTTTGCACTGCGCAATTTATTGCTGAACAGCAGCATAAAAATTACGATTGGTTACGCCTGGGTGTTCCCTGACGTAGATATGCACGGTAAAGCAGTTCCGCAGGGTATGATGGATACAGACCGCCGGCCTTTGTATCTTGATTACAGAGATTTGCCAAAC
>JBBRWF010000495.1:0-3853 GCA_038249405.1 Anaerolineales bacterium | reverse complement strand
CATACCCGATTGCGCCGCCACATCATCGCCCGTCCACAACCAGTCCAGCGGGAAACGGTCGCAGGCGGCCTCACCAAGTTGGATGGCGAAATCCATGCAGCGGTTCAGCATCGTGCGCGCCAGCTGCGGGTCATCCACCATGTCCATCATGGCAGGGGCCATGCCGCGCAGACGCCAGTACATTTCGAAGGCGCAGGGTGAAATATCGCACCCCAAAAAATAATCACGGCTGGCATCGACCAGCGTTTGCATACGCGCCAGGTATGCAGCGATGTGCTCCTTTGGGAATTGATAGGCAAGTACGGCCTCTTTGGATGCATGCTCTAATGGATACGCGCTGATTTGATTGAAACTGTATCCGCGTGTCCAGGTAATGCCCCAATCGTCCACATGCGACTCGCCATCATGCTCGTGGGTAATGCCTTCCATGGCATAATTATTGTTTACCCAGGTTTGGTGAACATCATTGCCCATCGCATCGCCCACCAAGCCCGGCGGTAATTCCAGTAAACTACTGAGATGCTTGGCAGTCTCCGGGTGAAACCACATAAAAACCGGCACGCGATCCACCGGTTCACGCCGTAAGGCAGCTGCTACTCGTTCCTTTGAATTCATTTGCAGTCACTCCTTGCCTTGAGCAAGTTTCATTCGGGTTGATAAACGCCCAGGGTTTTGAATGCTTCCACACAAGCCTGATAGTTTGCCTGACTCATGCCCATGCTGTGATACTCCTCCACGTAGCCGATCAGGCCGCCGTTAAAATGTCCAAAACTCTCGATTAGAACCTGGACATCCCGGAAAATTTCTTCGCGCTTGCCGCTGATGGAGGTGGTTTGGTAACTGACCGGGCAGACAAAACAGACTTTGCCGCCGTATTTCTGTCCCAATTCAGGCAGGTTATACAAATTGGGCTGGGAAATGTTCAGCATGTCCACGCCGATTTCAATAAAATCGGGGATGATTTGTGGATAGTAACCGCAACAGTGAAAATAAACTTTCAGCCCCAGGCGGTGCGCCAGGGCGAATTGACGAGCATAGCGGGGTTTAAAGAACTTGCGCCAGCTGGCCGGGGAAATGATCATCCCTTTTTGCGTGCCCCAATCGTCAAAAAAGGCCACAGCGTCAAAGTGATATGCCGGTAACAGTTCGATTATTCGCTCTTCAAAACCGAAAACCTTATCTGCCAGAGCCTCAACAAAACCGGGGTTTCCTGCCAAATCGAGCATGAGATTATTAAACCCGCGCAAGAAACTCATGGTCGTGAATCCGCTGAGGGCCAAACTGGCCAATCGAAAGCGATCGCTATATTGTTGGTTGAAGGCAGCGAGACCCATAAACCGTTCCGGGTTCGCTGCGTCGGGTACTTTTAGATCAGCCAATTGGGCAGGGTCATCAATCAGGTTGGTCAGCGGCTGCCCCATGGTTTCATCCATGCGGTTCCAGGCAAACCCCCATTCGGATTGATCCCTGTCAGCACCGATAAAATGCTGCTGGACTTCAAAAGCGACCAGGTCGGATTGGTTCTGGTCTTGATTAAAAAAATAAATTGGAACGTAGGCTGGATTTTGGAATGAAAATGCCTTGATAACTTGATCTCTGCGCATCTCGTACTCCGAAAAAAACAGGCCTTTCAAAAAATAACCCGGGCGCGCAATTCTTTCTGCAAAACGCCCGGGTTTTACCACGCGAAGAATTTACTTTGATCTATCTCGCGGTTGATGCCCGCGAAGTCTAGTCGGGGTCAGTCGAATTCAAATCTATGCTCGATTCAAGAGCTTCATCTGCTCCAACCATTAAGCTTACGATTTCATCTGGGGTGGTCTGATTGACGATGCGCTCGCCGACTTTTTTCCCGCGCCTCAAAACAATGATGCGGGTTGCCACGGCGAAGACATCTTGCATGTTGTGGCTGATGAGAATAACGGGAACACCTTGATCACGAAGGGTTTTTACGAGGCGCAGCACTTTGCGCTGTTCAGAGACACCCAGGGCGGCGGTCGGTTCGTCCATAATCATTAATTTGGCATTCCAATAAATGGAGCGGGCGATGGCGACTGCCTGGCGCTGACCACCAGACAGGTTTAAGACCTGTTGAGTCAACGAATCTAAACGAATATTCAGCCGGTCCAGGGCTTTGACGGCCTCTTCGCGCATTTTGTTGCGGTCGACGGTATGGATCAAGCCGCCCAAATAAGAGCGCAGAATCTCGCGCCCAAGGAAAATGTTTGAGCCGACGTCCAGATTTTCAGCCAGGGCCAGGTCTTGATAAATGGTTTCAATGCCTATATCTCGCGCCTGGCGAGGAGTGGCAAAATCAACTTTTTGCCCATTGAAAAAGATTTCGCCTTCATCTGGCTTGTAAACACCCGAAACCATTTTAATCAAAGTGGATTTGCCAGCGCCGTTATCGCCAAGCAGCCCGACCACCTCGCCAATATTCACATCCAGGCTGACGTCGTTTACCGCAGTCAGGCCGCCAAACTTTTTTGTGAGGTTGTTAACTTTTAAGAGGTTTTCCATTTTTCCTCACTTTCCCAATGCGCGGCCAAATTGATCAACGATGACAGCCACAATCACGACGATGCCCACAGCGACAAATTGCCAGAAAGGCACAACGCCCAGCAGAACCAGCCCATACTGGATGGTGGCCAGGATCAATGCACCTACCACCGTTCCCATAATGGTGCCTTCACCTCCATACAAACTGGCACCACCGATGACAACAGCCGCAATCGCATTCAGGGTGGTTGTTTCACCGGCGTTGTAAGCTCCGCTAGAGAAACGGGTCGACCAGAGTACACCACCAACCCCAGATAGAACAGCTGCCAACGCATAGACCTTGATCAGCGTGCGCTGAACCGGAATACCAGCGCGAATGGCGCCTTCCATGTTTCCACCAATCGCATACAAATGCTGTCCAAACTGGGTTTTGGCCAGGACAAACCAGACAATCGCTGTAACAATCATCGTAACCAAAACAACAGTTGGCAGGATCACCAAAATGTTGGGGATATCTGATTGAGCGGCCAGCTCGGGATAACCGAAGAAACTGAAGCCATGATCTGGCCAGTAATAAAGAACAGAACTGTTGCCAATCTTACCCAGGTAAGGTGGTTGATTAACCACTGGATACCCACCAGAGATTAATAATGCAACACCTTCGATGAGTACTCCCATACCGAGTGTGCTGATGAAAGGCGGAACTTTAACCCTGGCGATCAAAAGACCATTAATCACACCAGGAATGATGGCCACCAAAATTCCCGATAGCATACCAGTTGAAACTACCACAATCGGAGAAAACCCTTTGGCAAACAGGGTTTGCATCACGGTCGCGCCGACAACTGAAGAAAATCCCAGCACCCAACCTGCCGAAAGGTCAATTCCGGCAACGATGATGATGAGGGTTTCTCCCAAACCGATCAGAAGGATTTGGGATGTATACGTCAAAATACCCATCACACTGCGTAAACTGATGAAGTCGATATCATTGACTTTTTTCGAAGCAATACTGAATCCGATTACCAATGCCGCCAGAAACACCCAGGCCCAAATTTTTCGTATGAAAACCAATCGCGAAACGCGGTCTGATTTTCCTTTCGTGTGCTGAGGGTCCTGGTGGGAGGTGGGGCCTGCTTTTTTTTCTTCAACTGCCATATCAGCCTCCAGATGTGTGATTTTTTTGCTTTGTGAAACGGATCGATTGAACAACCAATCGGGTTGTATCTGATAAGTGAAAATAATTGCTTTCCCGACGAAAACACCTTATGGGAATTTTAGTTAAAAACCGAGTCACGTCCCTAAAATGACACTTTTTAACTTTGCTTGAAGCGATCTGTATTTCTTTACAGAT
>JBBRWF010000494.1:0-3868 GCA_038249405.1 Anaerolineales bacterium | reverse complement strand
GGCATAGGGATAGGCAAAAAACTTGACGTATGTATACAGCAAAATGATGGCCAGAACAACCCAGGGCAGGGCCTGCTCAACAAAATAGGAAAGCTTTATTTGGGAAGATTTCATGAAGATCCATTGCGCTACTGGTCTCTCCCCTGCCCATAAGACGAATAGATCTTATCAACCATAAAGGAAGGAGGTGATGCTATTTTAGCAAGTCTACACGGTTTGTACAAGCATATCAAATCGAATGTTTGCCACCAGCACCTATTTCAGTACAAGGAGAATTTTAAAATGTCGAACATGCAAGTTTTCTACAAGAAAATCAAGGCAAAGCCCCAAACTACCAGTCCATATCAGTCTGCCCTAGAAAAGCTGACCCATCTGGATGTTCTCAAGGTGAAATCCATGGTTGCAGATCTTTTGTGGATCGATTGGGGAGCACCTATCCTGGCTGTAAGCGGGAATCACTAAACGTGCAAGCAAATTCTGGCCGGAAATACTCCGGCCAGAATTTTAAAAAAGGGAAAAATGGATATTTATTCAGCAACGCTCGACTATGTTTCCAGCTTGCCCATTACACAATCATGGCCTGAATTCCAGATGATTTATAAACAGATCGCATCCTATAAGCCCAAACATTGGCTGTTGCCGGTAAAGTCGTGTCAGGCAGTAGGCGGTTCAATTGAACAGGCCATCCCAGCAGTGGCCGCGATCGCCTGCGCTCAAATTGGTATCGTCTTGCTGGATGATATGCTGGATGAAGATCCCCGCGGCGAATATCACCGGCTCGGTCATGCGGTTACCGCAAACCTGGGTGCGACTTTTCAAATCGTAGGACTGGAAGCAATCCTTTCTCCCGAACTCTCCCCCACCAAAAAGCTCAATGCGCTGCGCAGCGCGAATCAAATGCTCTTGTCTGTAGCATTTGGCCAGCATATGGATATCAAGGTTCCAACGAACGAATCTGAGTACTGGCGGATTGTTGAGAACAAAAGTGGGGCGTTTTTTGGCACAGCCTTATCATTGGGCGCGCTATTAGGAGGCGCTTCGGAAAAAGTTGCCGACGGTATCAAGCGTTTTGGGAATCTTTACGGAGAAATGATCCAGATTCATGACGACCTGAATGACACAATGGCCATACCGGCTAGCCCAGACTGGATCCAAAAACGGGCCCCCCTGCCAATTCTGTTCGCACAAATCGTTAATCACCCTGCGCAGCGGCGGTTCAGGGAGCTCTTCGGAGACATTTCCCAGCCGGAAGCATTGCGCGAAGCGCAAGAAATCATTATCCAATGCGGCGCTTTAAGTTATTGTGTTGACCAGTTGCTGCACCGCCACGAGGCCGCCCGGAAGGTATTGGGAGTCACTCAGCTGGCCAACCAGCAACCATTGAGCGACCTGGCAACGGAATTCGTGGATCCTATCTGGAATTTATTCGACATGCTTGGATTGCAGAGAGTTACCCCGCTTCCAACCAGGTCGGAGAAACCGATGTGATAATCCCCAGGTTTTGGGCTTTCACAATAGCTGCCGCGCGCGTGCTCACGTTTAGCTTGATGTAGGCACCCGAGAGCAGGTTGCGAAAAGTCGAGTTGGTAATGTACATTTCGTTTGCAAGTTTGCTGGTCAGTGCGTCCGGGTAAGATGCGCACAGCGAAAGCGCTTCCAACTGGCGCGGGCTCAATGCATCTCCAGTTTGGGTAAGCTGGTAATTGAGAAAGAGCTGGTGCGCTTTCTGGCTGAAATGAATGCCCCCGCTGGCAATCGTCTGCACCACGTTGGCCAGATCGATCAGTGCGGCGCGGTCATCTTTCAAGATATAGCCGTTAGCGCCGGCCTCCATCACTCCGCGGATCAAGCCGCGCTCGGCAAACATGGAGATGACCAGGATGTTCAGTTTTGGATAAAGCTGCAATAATTTGGGGATGGTATGCAGGATCGGGTAAGACGTGGGGTTATCCGCAGAAATAGGAACGCTGACATCCAGGATCAGGACATCTGTTTAAAATTTTGCGAGCGCGGGTTCAAGTTCATCGCCCAAACCCAGGGTAGCCACCACCTCGATATTGGGGCTCTTGCTGAGGCGCAGCACATAGCCATCCACAATACTTTGGTGATCGTCCAAAATAATTACATTGATTTTTCCACCTGGCTGCATATATTTTTCCTTTCTCCAAAGATAGCAGAAAAATAGCAGGCTTTCAAGGTTTTTTTGCGGAAACAGTACATCCGTCTAGGCTTTGAAAAAGCGGGTCTATTCTCACGCGACCTGAACAAAGCGATAATGACAGTGTTGGTGAACAGCAATTTTCGATCACCAGCGGGGGAGATGCCGGACAGGTTTAAGGGGCACACTGTCCGGTTGGAAGGAGAGCCTTCCTTAAATTTTTGCAAACACCGGGGCAACAGCTTCAGGGGACCTGCTGCCGGGGAAGGCTCTCCTCTTCAAAAATTCTTTTCATCCAAACTGTCCAATTTCCTTGACATTTTATCCGAGATATACGAAAATAATTTCACCGTTGATCAGAGTGCCCCCTCACTCTGGTCGGCGGTTTTTTTACATCACCGTTACTACTCAGCCCAATTGGGCTAAGTAGTAACCTGGTTTCTTCTTCAGGCCTCATGTCAGCCCAGTTTCTGACCAGAATCCAACGGATGTTTTTTACCAATCCTACCAATCTTGGGAGAACCCAATTCTTGATCTTTATTATCAAGGCGAAACGATTGCAGGCCGGTTGGGAGGATACCTGTTTGCTAAAAGTCTTGTCCAGTTTTCCTCAACTTGTCTATACGTAAGATGAGATTGCCCTGTGTAAATCCAGTACCTGCTCACAAGGACAGCTTCCCTGACCAGGAAAAGCTCCAAAAAAACATCACCTGCGGGGCAAACCAGCAAGTTTCATTCGTTGTACAACCGGGTTTCAGACGTTTCTAACCAAATTGAAGTACCCTTGAACAGTTACCAGATACCTGTACTACCACTATGTAGATTCGAGGATGGTATACCAGCACTGGGCATCATTCCACCAACAGCAAAAGCCGCTCTTTCATTGCACGTCCGGACACCTCGGGTGTCATGTTAGCCTTAATATCCGCTTCGGCTTGTTCGGCGATTTTTTGAGCGTGGGACTGGTTATCAAAAGCCAGGCACATCAACTCGGCCGCATGTTCCACGTCAGGCTCAGCCCAATACTGCCCTTTTGTGTAAGGGCCATGACTTTCCTGTATTTCAGTTAACTGATAGCGGATCAAAAGACTATTATTGTGATTCATGAACTCCATGTTCCCGGAATAGCCTGTAGCGATCACCGGTTTTTTTAGATACATCGCCTGAGCCATACTGATCCCCAGGCCTTCAGACCGATGCAGGGAAACGTAACCATCCAGGGATGAAACCAGGTTAATGACCTCATCACGAGCAAGGTACCCATCGATAAACTGGATGTTACGGTATCTGGCGGCCTGTTGCAGCTGCTGAACCTGATCGGGAAATTTGTCACCATTAATGGTTTTTATCAGCAGCAAGACATCATCCTTATCGCCAAAAGCCAGCTCGAAGGCATGAATCAGAGCCATTGGGTTTTTCCTTTCAACAAAGCTCATGTAATCAAAAATAAAACCATAGATAAACTTACCCTGCGGAAGGCCCAGCCGGGTGCGGTCTGGTTTGACCACTGCAGGGTCGATCAACACCGGCTGGATCATTTTGACCACCGGAACCGGAGCCCGGGCGGCTATGCTTTCCTGGCAAAATCCACTGGCGACCCAGATTTCTTGGTAATATTTAAAAGATGACTGCCACTCGCGCGGGAAGGTGGATAATTCCCAAAACCAGCAGGCAATGTTGCAGCGCTGTTTGAAATACGTATCTCCCTTC
>JBBRWF010000493.1:0-3873 GCA_038249405.1 Anaerolineales bacterium | reverse complement strand
GCTACGGTGTTCCAGAACACAAAACCCTGAAAAATATCCTTTCTTCAAAGCTGCTCTGGGAAGCGATAAAAGACATTCCAACAGTTGGTGTGATCCGCCACGATGCAAGGAAAAAGCTCTACGACATTGCCTGGCCAATGGGCGTGGTTGCTGCTCTCACACCCAGTACAAATCCTACCTCAACAACCATGTACAAAACCTTAATCTCAGTAAAAGCGCGAAATGGTATCGTAATCGCTCCGCATCCGTTTGCAGCGAAATGTTGCGCTGAAACAACACGCTTGATGGTCGATGCTGGAGAACGCGCCGGAATGCCCAGGAGCTTGGTTTCGTGTATGACCAAAGTCACCCTGCCGGGTACCCAAGAATTGATGAAACACAAATATATCGCAGTAATTCTGGCCACAGGTGGCTCCGATATGGTGCGCGCTGCCCACTCAGTAGGCAAACCAGCCTACGGTGTTGGTCCAGGAAATGTCCCCGTTTATGTCGATCGTTCTGCCGATCTCGCACGCGCCGCAAAATATATTGTTGCATCAAAGGCTTTTGATCATTCTGTAATATGTGCCACGGAACAAGCGGTGGTAGCAGATAAGCCCATAGCTGCACAGTTGGAAGAATTGATGAAAGCCGAAGGCGCATATTTTGTTGATGAAAATCAAGCACGCGCCCTGGCTCAAATACTATTCGATGGGCATCTACCCAATCCGAAATCTGTTGGCAAAAGCCCGCAACAATTAGCCAGAATGTGCGGCATCACGGTACCGGCCACCGCGCGGATTCTGGTCGCCAGGCTAAAAAGCGTTGGACCCGGCGAGCCCCTTTCTGGAGAAAAGCTGACGACCGTTTTAGGATGGTATGAGGCCGATGGCTGGGAAGCTGGATGCGAACGCAGTCTCGAACTGATCAATTACGGCGGACGCGGTCACTCACTGGTTATCCACTCTCAAGATGACAGAGTTATTATGCAATTTGGATTGGAGAAACCCGTCTTCCGCATTCTGGTCAACACTCTTGGAACCCTGGGTGCCACTGGCTTTACCACTGGCGTTATGCCATCCATGACTCTTGGTTCAGGGGGTGTCGGCGGCGCAATTACAGGCGACAATATAACTGTTCAGCACCTCTACAATATCAAACGCCTTGCCTACGAAATTACTCCCCCGCCCGAAGCAGCCATGCTGCCAGGCTCTACCGATGACCCTTCCCAATTAATGTTCAACAAGACTGCCCTGGGAGAAAAACCCCCGGAAATTGGCACTGAAGAAAATAAAATCGATGAAATTGTGCGGCGTGTTTTAGCAGAACTAAAAAAGTAGATCCCGGAGAATTCAATCTCCGTTTCTAAATACTCATTTTTTTCAACAAGGAGAGATAAGCCATGCCAGTAGATGTTTCCATGATCGCTCTCGGAATGGTCGAGACCAAAGGTTTAATTGGCGCCATTGAAGCAGCAGATGCAATGGTCAAAGCTGCAAATGTCACCCTGATTGGCAGCGAATATGTTGGCGGCGGATTTGTCACCGTTATGGTGCGTGGTGACGTAGGTGCGGTAAAAGCCGCGACCGATGCAGGCGCCGCAGCCGCCAAACGCGTTGGCGAGTTGGTATCCGTTCATGTCATTCCTCGCCCTCACGCTGATGTCGAAATGATTCTGCCATCGCAGTCCAAAGGTTCTTTCGGCGGAAAATCCGGCAAATAACCCAACCAACCCGGAAAATCCCCTGGCTCAATAGAGAGCCAGGGATTAGGCCCGATTCCCTGCTAATGTTTGGGATGGGATGAGAAGCATGCCGAGACAACTTTTTACTGCCGCAGATATTCGCCGTATTGCCCGCGAGCAGAAATCCGAACTGCTATTTCTCAGTCCGGATGATATTGTTACGCCTGAAGCCAGGGATGTTGCCAGAGAGCTTGGACTGCAACTTATCCACCAAGCACCCGGTGCTTTGAAAATTCCATCTCAGCCGCAACTGTCAGGGTCGCTTGCACAAAGATCGCTTCCGCCATTAAAAATGATCCTCGGTAGTAGCGTCATCATGGACCCTTTCGGAGTAGGGCTTGCAACTCCAGGAACCAATGTGCGGTTAAAAGACGTTGTTACCTCCAGCGACGGCTCAAGCATGGCGGCAGGCTTTATGGCACTCGACAAAGGAGAATTCCCCTGGACTCTTACTTATGACGAAGTTGATATTGTGCTGGATGGAGAACTGATCATCACCCGCGGCAACACAGCCGTCCATGCCGGGCCAGGCGATGTCATTTTCATCCCAAAAGGTTCCAGCATTACTTTTGGAACTCCAGACAAAGTCCGTTTCGTTTATGTCGCTTTCCCAGCAAATTGGAATGAATCGGGATGAGTGTTGTTACCGAAAGTGAACTCCGCGAATTTTGGCAAAATGGGCGTGGGAAAATACCATCTTTCCCGGCAAATACTCGCTTCTCGGCCTCCGCCCACGACTTTATCAGGGCCAATCATCTTGAAATCCAATTTGCTCAGGCTGCGCAGGACACTTCACCTGTACAGGTTTCTGCTCAACCCGCAAACTGGAATAAACCTGCCTCCTTTCCAGTAGTATTAAGCGGCCCAATACCCGTTTGCTCTGAGTGCGGTCAACCCATGCACGCTAAACCAGAGCACATGACTCAAATTGATGCTCACCAATTCGCGCCCAAGACCACGCCACAGCTGGTATTCAGGGGCAAGGTTGATAGCTTGCACGCACTTGTAATGTTAATCTCAGCCATCGCGCGCAGATTTGAATTGCCAGAGCTTTCAAAGAGCCTTGATTCGCTGGCCGCGTACTGTAGGGAAATTATGAGCGCTGAATATCAT
Organism: Anaerolineales bacterium; assembly: GCA_038249405.1. GTDB lineage: Bacteria > Chloroflexota > Anaerolineae > Anaerolineales > Villigracilaceae > UBA5195. Next base: position 1,037 of record JBBRWF010000493.1, on the reverse strand, counting down.
CAACGCCCTGTGGCCCAGCTTCAAGTGCTCGGAAAAAACGAGGCGGAACTTCATGATATCTCTCATTGGCCCGAAAAATACCTGGGTATTCAACACCTTGTGCCCGGCCCAAATGACCACGAAATTTTGCATTGGTTAAACATGCTGAGAACACAATGTAGAGAGGCAGAAATTAGCGCTCTTTTTGCTTTTCCGCCAAATAACGACAACTCAGAGATTGCCAGCACGAGAGCAACCCTGTCGCGCGCCCTGAACCGCCTGTCGTCAGCTGTTTATGTTTTAGAACTTTATTTCGTTGCAGGCAATTTAAGCTGGAAAGTACTGGGATGAATTAACAAAATGCATCATCCAGAGTGCAGAATTGATATACGCAAAGGAGTATTTGAAATAACCACTACTATGAATCCAGATTTAACAGAACTTCTCGCCCGCACCGATGCTGTCATGAATGGTAGATTTGCGCCCTGGCATCCTGACCCGGAAATGATTTCGCCTTCCAAAGAATATCTTGGCACTATACACGTTGGTGTCGATTTAGGAACAGCCTATACAGTATTAATGGTGTTGGATGAAAATTATCAACCAATCGCTGGAACATACCAATTTGCCCAAATAGTTCGCGATGGCTTGGTAGTGGATTTTGTTGGCGCAGTTGCCTTGCTGGAAAAAATGAAAAAAAAGATCGAAAACCAGCTTGGCTTTTCAATAAGGTCTGCCGCATCATCCTTTCCGCCGGGCGTGCCTCAAGCAGAAGTCCGCGCAACCGCGAATGTTCTTCAGGCGGCCGGATTGGATTGCAGTGGCCTGATTGATGAACCCAGCGCCGCTAACAATGTCCTAAAAATCAACGATGGTGCTATCGTCGATGTCGGCGGAGGAACTACAGGCATTGCAATAATTGAAAATGGCAAGGTAGTGTATACTGCTGACGAGCAAACCGGCGGCACCCATTTTTCATTAGTGATTGCCGGTGCAAATAACATAACCTTCGAGCAAGCCGAAGAACTCAAAATAAATCCCGCCGAACAGGCGCGCCT
>JBBRWF010000492.1:0-3913 GCA_038249405.1 Anaerolineales bacterium | reverse complement strand
GGCCCACCATCCACCGTGTGATGGCTGTTGAAAATGGTCTCATCTCCACCCAGGGTGATGCCAATAACGCCGTGGACAGCGAAAAAATCTCCAGCGTGGATGGCAAAGTGATCTTCGTCATCCCCAAACTGGGGTATGCCATAAATTATGTTCAGAATGTTTTAAGACCCGCCGGATAGTCTATCCTGCGGAAATGTTGCACCAGTTCTGCGAGGCAGTCATGATTAAAATAATCGCTACCTTTTCTATTTTTGTTATTCTCGTCACATTTATTTCCACCGGCATAACCGGCAGCGGTGCCTGGTTCTCCGACCAGCTGAGTCTCGATAACAACCGCATTTCCACCGGCAATATTGACCTGACGGTCAGCGATGTGATCAGATCCACCCCCAAACTCGAGCCCGGCGGGGGCTTCCAGGAAGTGCTGCGCTTCTGTCTAAAAAACACCGGCAGCTATAACATGAAGTGGCGCGGCACCTTCAACAGCATTCAAGCGCCTGATGGGTTTTTGAACTTTGTCGAAATGCGCGGGTTCATCAAAGCTGAACACGAAACCGAAAAACAGCATAAAGGGGAGCACGAAGAAGACAGCACCGTCTGGTTCAAAGACCAGCCTCTAAACACCTTGCTGGAACCCAACCATTTCATGCTGTATGACGCCAGCATCACTTCTGAACCGTTTAAACCAGGCGCTCAGAAATGCTATTCCATCGAAGCCAAACTGACCGGTGGGGCAGGCAACAGCTATCTGGATACATCCTTGGGCGCCACCCTCAAGCTCGACGCCACCCAGTGGATCAACGCAACCGATAACTGGACAGAATAACCAGGATTATTCCGGGCAAATACGCATGAGTGACAGACCTTACACGCTGGCAGGCAGGCAAAACCAACCATACATGCAATGGTTGAAATTCGCTTGCAAGCTTTTGGTTGCAGGGTTGGCGATCCTTTTATTTGTGATCGGCTACGGCATCCTGCCCAACCGCTGGTACCACACCCTTTACGTGTACAGCGGCAGCATGTCACCCGCCATTAATGCCGGAGATGTCATCCTTATTACACCGCCTACCACCCAGGTTGTGCCCGGCATGGTGATTACATTGAGGGTCGACGAGTCCCTGGTTACCCACCGCGTGGTTGCCGCTCTGCCAGGCGGGCAGTTTATCACCAGGGGCGATGCCAATAATGCGGCGGATGAGTGGGGTCAATCCAAAGTGACATTTATGGGCGTATACCGCGCGCGCATCCCCTATCTCGGATATCTTTTTTCAGAAGTGCAGCAGCTCATAAAAACCGATGCAAGCGGCGCCTGGTTTGTGGATCAGGAGCTTTTAAATATGCAGTTCGCTTGCTGCACAGGCAATTGGATACTCCCCACCGCCCCCAGAACAGCCATGCCGAGCCCCACCGCTTATCCAACAGGCACCCCCACCGGGCAGTCAACCGCTGAACCCACCATCACCCAAACACCGCCGCCCACAGGCACGCTTGCGCCTCCTGAGTCGACCACAGAACCAACCACAGAACCAACCCTGGAACCGACCAGTGAACCAACCATTGAACCAACTCCGCTCCCAACGGATGAGCCAACGCTGATGCCAACCTCAACAACCGCTCCGGAGCCGGAAAACACCCCCTCACCATAAGCGCGGCAGGGTAAAATCGTTTGACCGTAGGGGGCAAATATCACTACAGGCAAAACCAGCCTTCCATTTCCCTGTGTGCGTCATTGCAAAAGGGATTTGGTATATAATCCCAATGCCACATTAACCTGCACCAACCTGACATCAGCCCCGCCGGTAAACCATTATGAAACAATCCTACCAGTATCAGGATAAAACCTTCTCACTTGAGCTTGCGCCCACCGGGAAAACCTATCGCGCAACCCTCGGCAACAAAACCGTGCAAGTCGAGCTCGTGCGGGTGGATGCGGGTCAATTGCATCTGTTGATCGACGGCCAGCCCTCCAATGCCTGGGTCACAATCGATGGCGCAAAACGCTGGGTAACCCTCAATGGTCAAACCCTCTTGTTGAGCAAAACCGGTCACACGCGCAAAAGCGCCAGGCACGAACATCACAGCGCCGGGCAGCTGCTCGCCCCCATTCCCGCACAGGTGCGTGCTGTGCAGACCACGCCCGGAGCTTCGGTCTCCAGGGGCCAGACCCTGATCATAGTTGAAGCCATGAAAATGGAGATTAAGTTGGCCGCCCCCTTTGATGGTCGCGTTAAGGCCGTGCTGGTCACAATAGGGCAAATTGTGGACAAAGAACAACTTTTAATTGAAATTGAACCCTGACCCGTCAAAACCCGTAAGGTACACAATCAACCAGGAGGTGCAGCCATGCCCGGTAAATTTTTCGATGATCTCGAAGTCGGACAGAAGATCAGGCACAGCAACGGCCGCACGGTAACCGAAATGGATAACGTGCTGTTCTCAATGCTGACCATGAACTCGCAGCCGCTGCACTGCAACGAAGATTTTTCCAGTAAAACGCAGTTTGGGCAGCGTATTGTCAACGGTGTTTTTGTGCTTGGGCTGGTCGTGGGCCTCAGCGTACCCGAACTCACCGAGGGCACCATCGTCGCCACGCTTGGCTACGACCATGTTGTCAGCCCCAACCCCACTTTCCACGGCGATACCATCTATGCCGAAAGCGAAGTGCTGGAAAAACGCGATTCCAAATCCAGGCCCGCTGTGGGCATTGTGCGCCTCAAGCACTGGGGCAAAAAGCCCGATGGCCGCCTGGTGATCGAGTTTGAACGCACCGTTATGTTTTTGAAAAAAGCCCCTATCACAGGAGAATTATGAGATCTCGACGCGCACTGCTCTACATGCCAGGTGATGACTGGAACAAAATTAACAAGGCCATTACACTGCACGTTGATTCCATTTGCATGGATATGGAAGACGGAACCGCACTCAACCGCAAGCAGGATGCGCGCGTCACCATCGCCAAAGCCCTGCAAGAACTTAAATTCGGCAAGTCCGAAAAACTGGTGCGCATCAATGCGGTTGGCTCAGGGTTCGAAAAAGACGACATCGCATCTGTCCTGAGCTACAGCCCGCATGGCATCGTCATTCCAAAAATCGAGTCGCTGGCGCAGGTTCAATGGGCCAGCGAAATCATCGAGAAGGCGGAACTGTCCAATGGCTGGGATATCAACTCGATCCGTATCCTGGTGGTTGTAGAAACCGCCCTGGGCTTCCTCAACCTCAAGGAAATTGCCGCTCACCCCCGTCTCGATGCCCTCATCTTCGGCGCCGAAGATTACGCCGCCAATATTGGCGCCACCCGCTCACGCGCTGGCTGGGAAGTGATGCACGCCCGCAGTTCCCTCGTCATGCATGCCGCCGCGTACAGCCTGCAAGCCATCGACATGGTCTTTATCGACTTCCGCGACACAATCAATCTCAAAATCGAAGCCGCCCAGGGTGCTGCCATGGGCTGCACCGGAAAACAGATCATTCACCCGGCCCAGGTGCAGCCTGTGCAGGAAGCCTACACCCCTTCCGACGAAGCCGTTGAATACGCCCGGCGCGTGGTCGAAACCTTTGATGCGCACCAGGCTGAAGGCGCTGGCGCTTACGAGCTGGATGGCAAAATGATCGATATGCCCTTGCTCAAGAATGCCCAAAAAGTACTCGCCCGTGCCCGGGCTGCCGGGAAAGTATAATTTTGACTTCAATCCTGTTTGGCCTATTTTCCGCCCTGTCCTGGGGCGGCGGTGATTTTGTTGGCGGCCTTGCCAGCCGTAAAACAGGCGCTTACCGCGCTGTTTTTTATGGCGAAGCCCTCGGGCTGGTTATGTTGATTTGTGCCGCGCTGCTGGTGCACGAACCAATGCTCGGCTGGTTCAATTTCCTGCTGGCGGCCAGTGCCGGGGCAATTGGATCAACCGGCCTGTTG
>JBBRWF010000491.1:0-3919 GCA_038249405.1 Anaerolineales bacterium | reverse complement strand
TCAGCATTGAATTCATCAAATTCCGGGCGTAAGCACCAACCCGACATCGGAATAATCCCTATGCCGCGCCAGGCCCGGTCGCATTCCATAAACACTTGATCGATGATCTTTTGCGCGGATTTGTTACCATCAAAGGTCACTGCACGCGAGTAAGAATTATCAATCCTGGTCACCTTCCCAGATTCCAATGAAAGGATAACCTTCAAAATACCGTTTACCAAATCCAGGGGCTCAAAACCCGTTATCGCCATTGGCACTTTATACTGTTCCGCCAGAGTCGGATATTCATGGTATCCCATCACTGCACATACATGCCCGGCTAGCAAAAAACCCTGCACCCGGTTGGATGGTGAACCAAGAATAGCATGAATTGCAGGAGGCACGCGCACATGAGATACCAGGACACTAAAATTTTTCAATCCGAGCGCCCTGGCTTGCAAAACTGACATTACATTTGCAGGCGCTGTTGTCTCAAAGCCAATGGCAAAAAATACAACTTGTTTGGAAGGGTTTTCTTGCGCAATCCGTACTGCATCCAGGGGAGAATAAACAACCCGTACATCTCCACCTGAAGCACGAATTGAGAAGAGATCAAGATTCGTACCCGGCACTCGCAGCATATCACCATATGATGTAAAAATAACATCCGGGCGGGAAGCAATCGCCAATGCACGATCTATCTGCTCTAATGGCGTTACGCACACAGGGCAGCCGGGGCCATGCACCAATTCAATTTCTGAGGGTAACAATTGGTCAAGACCATGCCTGATGATCGAGTGAGTTTGACCTCCACATATCTCCATCAACACCCAGGGACGGGTCACAACACGTTTAATTTCTTCAATCACCCCGAGAACAAGGTGCGCATCACGAAACTCAGATACATACTTCATAGTCAGATTACCTGTAATTGTTTATGCTGTTACCGATAAATCGGGGCCTAGTTCATCCTCGAGGTTGGCAATTTCCGTCAGTAAAGCCAGAGTCTCCTGCGCTTCTTGTTCGCTCAAAATATTAAGCGCAAAGCCTACATGGATAATCGTGTAATCTCCGAGTACAGCTTCTGGTACATACGCAAGGCAAGTCTCTCTCAATACTCCGCCGCCAAAGTCAATCTTCCCCATTTGCAAACCATTCTTTTCATAAATAGCAATTATTTTTCCTGGTACGCCTAAACACATTTTTGCCTCCTAATTTCTCAGCCGATAAGCAGCAATCGCAGCCTGACCTAATGCCAGACCGCCATCGTTGGTTGGAACGCGGTGATGAATATGCACTGTAAAACCATCTTTTTCAAGATAACTTACCGTTTTATACAGTAAGGTCATATTTTGCCAGACACCACCAGAAAGCGCCACTTCAGACATATCATAATTATCACCTATCTTACCGCAAATATCAGAAACAATGCGGGCCAGACCTGAATGGAATTTACTCGAAATTTTCCCCACGTTAACACCAGAAAACACATCTGCCAACAGTGCTTCGATTGCAGCTTTTGGATTTATCTGGCCATCCACATACTCAAATTCATAAAGGCCGGTCTCATCCGGGTCTGCCATTGTTTCAAATTCTATTGCGGCTTGAGCTTCATAATTAACTTTCTGCCTTACTCCAGCGAGAGCAGAGGCTGCATCAAACAAACGACCAATACTGGAGGTCAATGGCGAATTAATTTTATGTTCCAATTGTGCTCGCAATGCACTGCGTTCATCAGAACACAAATCGGAATGTGTCGCAAGCCGCTCATCCCAATCCAGACCCAAGGAAAAAAGAAGGCTGAGCGCTGTGCGAGATGGACGTCTGATTGCGGCATCCCCACCGGGCAATGGAAAATATCGCAGATGAGCAGCCCGGCTATATCCCGAATAATCAGCAACTAGAAACTCCCCACCCCAAATTGCACCGTCATCACCATACCCGGTACCATCAAACGCCACACCAATTACCGGACGCGAACCATCCAACCCTTGTTCCGCCATCAAGGAAGCAATATGAGCATGATGATGTTGAACATTTATACCTGGAATACCTTCCCTTGTCGTCCGCTCCAGACCGTAGCGCGTGGCCAGATAATTTGGATGCATATCGTATGCAATCGCCTCAGGCTTTACCCTGAATAACCGCTCAAAATGTGATATGCCATCTTCAAAGGACTTGAGAGTTTCATAATTTTCCAAATCACCGATGTGATGACTGAGAAAAGCATAACGTCCATTCGTAAGACAAAAAGTGTTTTTTAGTTCCGCCCCAACGGCCAGCACAGAAGGCACTGACCAGGGAAGGATTACCGGGTATGGTGAGTATCCGCGAGAACAACGAACCGGATAGATTTCCTTATTGAAAACACGCATCACTGAATCATCTGTGCGAATATGTATATCACGATCATGCATCAGAAATGCATCCGCCAGATCAGCCATACGCTCACGAGCCTCAACATTATCGGTACAAATTGGTTCATCTGAAATGTTGCCACTGGTCATCACCAGTACTTCAGAATATCCTTTTTCTTTCTCAAGTAAAAGCACATGCAGAGGTGTATAGGGTAACATAACGCCAATCATGCGCTGCCCCGGTGCGATATCCCCTGTTATCATCGAAATAGATCGGCGCCGTAAAAGCACAATTGGGTGCGCTGGCGACTCTAATAATGCGCGTTCAGCCTCTGAGACATGACAATGACGCTTAATCGTCTCTACATCCGGCATCATTACCGCGAACGGCTTGTCTACGCGCAGTTTTCTGCGCCGCAGTTCAGCTACAGCCTGAGGGCTTTTGGCATTGCAGGCCAAGTGAAAGCCCCCCAAACCCTTAATGGCGACAATCTTATCCTCATTCAACAAACGGCGGGTTCGTTGTATGGCATCATCACCAATTTGCATTACTGATACAGTCGCTTCATTATCGCCAGACCGGTACTGCTCCAGCCACACCTTTGGCCCACAATCGGGACACGCTATTGGTTGCGCATGAAACCGGCGGTTGGCAGGATCCTTATATTCATCAGAGCACCTGGGGCACATCTGAAAAACAGCCATACTCGTAAGGGGCCGATCATAAGGGATGTCCTTTATGATGGTAAAACGAGGGCCGCAATTTGTACAATTAATAAATGGGTAGCGGAATCGACGGTCTTTGGGATTAAGCATCTCGGTCAGACAGTCCGAACAAATTGCCACATCTGCAGGGATAGGCTGAAAAGCAGAAGAAATTGATTCGGAAGTTAAAATCTCAAAGTTTTGATAATCAACCACCGAACAATCCGAAACAATTACCTCATCGAGTTTTGCCAGTGGAGGTGCATCCGACTCGAGATGCTTAATAAATGAACGCAAATGGGAATCTGTACCAATTACTTCAATCTCAACCCCTGAGGATGTGTTCTTGACCCAGCCAACCAGATTAAATTTACGCGCGAGCTTGTAAACAAATGGCCGGAATCCTACTCCCTGCACAATTCCCGAAATATGGATATGGTTGCCTTTTACATTACTCATTTCCATTCACGCTTTGGATAAGCCAGTCATACCAGCTTTCCAATCCAGCACCAGTTCGGCAGGAAAGCTCAAACTGGGCAACTCCAGGGTTAAGAGCCTCAATACCCCTTTTGAAAAAGTCAACCCGAAAAGTAACATACGGCAGCAAATCAATTTTGTTGATCACCACAGCATCGACACCACGATACATACCCGGGTACTTGTAAGGCTTGTCGTCACCTTCCGGGATGGACGCCACCAAAATACTTTTGTGTGTTCCGAGCTGAAATTCAGCCGGACAAACCAGATTTCCAACATTTTCGACGATAATCAAGTCCAGATTGTCAAGATCAAGCTGAGGAAGTGCCGCTTGCAGCATGACCGCATCCAAATGGCAGTCACCCCCCGTATTAATTTGAACCGCAGCGGCACCCGCAGCG
>JBBRWF010000490.1:0-3929 GCA_038249405.1 Anaerolineales bacterium | reverse complement strand
TCTATTTAAACAAAACATCCCCATTAGTGGGGATGTTTTGTTGGGCGTCCATTATTGGGAATGATGCCCTCGAACGATATACTGTGTCTATAGATAGGTGCCCCCACGGTAGCCTTATTTTTTCCCATAACGCCGCTGCTGGCGCTGATCGTTAAATCCCCCAAAATGATCGGCTTTTTACCAATATTTGTGATCTGGATTGGCAGGGTACGGAATTCCCCTACCGAAAAATCTGGAACATCCTGATAAAAGCTGACAGAAACCCTGGGCAAACCATATACCAGCAACGTAATTACCTGGTCATCCAGTAATTTACTACCAGAACCATCCTCATATACAAACGAGATCTTGAAAGTATACACACCTGGTTCAGTAGTGACGTTAACCACCAGTGGGATCTTCTGATTTACCGTTTTCCCTGATGTAATATCACCCAAAAAATACAGGTTGGAACTACCCATCGGCGCGAATTTGGAGAGATCGCCGCTACCGCCGCTTATACCACCTGAAGTGGGGGTGCCATCTGCCGAAATGGTTGCGCCCCCCAGAATCATGGTCACACTCCGGGCGGTCATATTTCCCAGATTCTGGATATCGATTGTCAGGTTGAATAAATTGCCAGCCTGAAGTTTTTCCAGATCAGTTTGAAATGAACCGATGAGCAGCTTGGAACGTGGGGATGGCGTGGGCGTGCGAGTTGCTGCCAGCGGGCCATTAATTCCAGAAGTAGCTGCAACATCTGCAAGGTTTACCAGAATAACCAACGTAGTGCTATAAGAAGCACCTTGAACATCACTATACGCAACAGTGATGTTCAAGGTGGCATTCGTTTGCCCGGCAAGCGCCTTGGAAACATAAAGTGTTTGTGAAATATCGCTGCTCTGCCCGGCTGAGATCTGCCCAAGCGCTTGAATGCCCCCATTTCCGCGAGGAATGAGATTTTCACCCTGCATGGTTATGATGACATTATATGCATCTGAACTGCCCTGGTTATTTAATTGCAGCTTGAGAACAAAATCATTATCAACCGTAGCGCCTTTTTTTGGCAAAGAGTATCCCGCCAGTAGTAGAGGACGATTGACTGGCAAAACCGTCGCTGTAACAGTACTGGTTATAACCGTGGTTGGCAGTGTGATCGGGGTTGGCGGTATGACGTCCGTTGCAATTGGTGTAACGGGAGTCGCGGTAGGTGGCGCATCTGTGAGTGTGGCAGTTGGTGTAACAGTATCAGATACCTGCATTAGATGCGTAGCCCGCGCCGGTGTGGCTATTAAAGCCAGCACCAAAATGGAAAACACCAAACCGCTCATAGTCAATCGAGTTTTGTATCGCATTTGTTTCTCCACATTATTGTTTGTGCAATTCATTCGCGGCCAAAAATTCATTTTCAGTTACTACACGCCCATCCATCAGGTAAATCAAATGGGTGGCGTATTTCTGCATACGCGGATCGTGCGTCACCATCAGGATGGTACGCCCCGCGGAGTGCAGCTCGCCCAAAAGCTCCATCAGCTGAAAACCAGATCGACTGTCCAGGTTTCCAGTTGGCTCGTCGGCCACAATCAGCGCGGGGTTATTGACCAGGGCCCGCGCAATTGCCACGCGCTGCTGCTGCCCGCCAGAAAGCTCTGTGGGTCGGTGATGGGCGCGATTTTCCAAGCCTACCATCGTTAATAATTGCATGGCACGCTGCTTACGCTCGCGATCACCTATGCCGGCAAAACGTAATGGGAAAAGAACATTATCCTGGGCTGTCATGCTTGACACCAAATTAAATGATTGAAAAATAAATCCAACCTGACTACGGCGGTAAACTGCCAGGGCGTTTTCATCCATATCTGCAAGCGAGATACCATCCACAATGATCTGCCCACCCGTCGGGCGATCTAGTCCACCAATCAGGTAGAGCAAGGTGCTTTTGCCAGAGCCAGACGGTCCCATGATGATGGAGAAGGCGCCGCGCGGTACGCTAATATCCACCCCGTCGACCGCGCGCACTTCCTGATCGCCAATGGTGAAATACTTTAACAATTGATGGGTTTGGATGAAATCAGGCATAGTGCAAAACTAATACATGCCCGGCACCGGCTGGGTTAATTGAGCAAATATGGATGAAAGGAAGCCAGGCATCGCCGCAATCACCAGAAAAAGTGCCACCGCCCCGAGCGTAATCCCCAGTACGCGCTTGACCGGCAGCGGAGAAATTTGCCCCAATCCAAGCAGAATCAAGATTATCTGCCATACCAGGTAGACATCCACCAGTTTTAGCAAGGCGCTTAGAAAAAACCCGGTTGGACCACTGGTGATGGCCAACAGGGAGGCAAGCCCCGCGGAGTTTGCAGCCGCAGATGGTAGTGACAGCGCTGTAATGAGCAAAGGAACCTGGCGAATTCCCAAAGGCAGACTGCTCCAGCCTACCAGGTTAAGGGTTTCAGTAAAGCTATTGCTGCTGCCGCTGATCACCATGCCCACATACAACAAGACACTCAGCAGGAACCAGCCCGCCCACAAACCAACCAGAGATGCCGCGATAGGCACAATTTGATCTGTGGCTGATGCAGCAGGCAGCTCAGCTGAACCAGGATCCATAGAACCGGGAGGAGGGATAATAACGCCTCCCCCACCGCCACCACCACCGCCGCCTAGATGCGCTGAAATGGCATAAGTGTTAGTAATCATACCCTTAGCCCCAGGCTGCATGGGCAGCGGGGTTACATCTACAGGCACAGAAACAGAAATCGCTGGCGTGAACCACAAACGAGCAACCATCAACAGGCTGACAACAAGTAATGGCGTCAGCCAGGTTGCCCGCTTCTGCGCCACCTGACGAGCGTGGGCACGCGGACGAAATAAGAATGGAAAGAGCCATTCAAAATAAAAACGTTTGGATACCGGAACAGCATTCGTGTTTTCCATAAAGACCCTTTTCAGAGAAAACAAAATTGTACCACCGTGCAGGTGGCGCTTTTGTTCTGACGACCGGCAATGGTAAATTGTTCCAGCCGGCCGGGATTGAATGGATGGGACAACAACCTTTGACAAATATACCTGAAGATCGCAAGATATTATATTTTCTAAACACATATGTCGTAATACTTGACAAATATAATATGTCATTATATTATATACACATATTACAACAAAACAAACATAAGGAGATATTTATGGCCACCACAGAAAAAAGTCAAACCGATCAATTAACTGGATTACTTACCCGCAGTGTATTCCATGAAATTTTTGATGGGATACTGGAGAAAGCAAAGGGCTCGGATGCCCCGATTGCACTGGCATTTGTCGATATCGACAACTTCCTGCACATCAACCAGGAATACAGCCACACCCTGGGCGACACTGTCCTTAAGGGTTTGGCAGATTTGATCCGCCAAACCTGCGGAAAGGATGCCATTGGCGTACGTTATGGCGGCGATGAATTTGCGGTAATCTTTCCGGGCGTGGAGCGTGAGCAGGCTTTTCTGACGCTGGAAAAAATGCGCATTGAAGCCAGCCAGAAGAAATTTAGCGTAGACAAAAATGGAGAAACCCTTGATGGAATTGCCCTTAGTGGTGGGCTGAGCTGCTACCCAATGGATGGCCGTTTGAAGTCAGAGCTGATGCGCAAGGCCGATCAGGCCCTTTACAGGGCCAAAGAGACCGGACGAGGAAAAATTCGTCTGGCGTATGATGAAAGAATGACTCCCAAAACATCTCACTACACGCAAACCCAACTTGAAAGATTGTCAAAATTAGCAGTCGAACGCCAGGTAGGCGAGGCAGAACTGCTACGAGAAGCGCTGGATGCCCTGCTGGCAAAATATGGCGTCAATAAAATTGACCGCTTTGGTTAAAAAGTTGGCAGGCTTGAATGCGTGGGCGGTATAATCCTGCGCATGTACGCGTCTTTTCCCACTGATAGACTTCTGGACGGCCAG
>JBBRWF010000489.1:0-3932 GCA_038249405.1 Anaerolineales bacterium | reverse complement strand
GATCACGCTCGGCACGATCGCCGCGTTCGGCTACAGCCTGGTGGTCACCGTCGTCCCCCAAGTGCTGCCCGTGGATACCCGACAGGTGTACTACGAAGCCGTCGGGGTCATCATTCATCTTCATCGGGTTCGTTCCAGCCAAAAAGGCTCAACTGACCGGCCTTCCAATTATGTGCGCGGCTGGCCTGCAAACGGCGCAGAATGGTTGGAATGTTTCCCAACCCTTCCAGCGCGCCAACTTTTGCAAGTGTTTCGGCTTCCTGGGGGCGCGGGTCTGCGCGCATCAGGAAGTCTTCAATGGAGACAAAAGGTCGATTGCGCAGGATGCGCTCGATGGAACCTCTGGTAAGGTCCTTGACTTGATCCAGCCCCATATAAAGCGCCAGGGGTGTGCGGTACACAGAAAAATTCTGTCGGGATGTATTCACGTGGGGCGGGCGCACTGCCAACCCCATGCGCCTCGCTTCGTTAATATAGACTCTCTGGCTGTAGTAGCCGCCCCAATTGGCAAGTACTGCCGCCATAAACTCTGCCGGGAAATAGGTTTTGCACCAGGCAGAGCGCCAGGCCACGCTGGCGTAGGAAGCGGCGTGGGCTTTTGGAAATCCGTAGCCAGCGAATGCGGCCATCAGTTCCCAGATTCGTTCGCCAGTTTCGAGCGGTACATTGCTTTGCGCATAGGCTTCACTTATAAATTTTCGCTGTAATTCCTGCATGCGTTTGCCAGGGTCAAAATGACTCATGGCCCGGCGCAGCAGGTCTGCTTCGGCCAGGCTGAACCCGGCCAGTTCGTGGGCGATCTTTAGCACCTGCTCCTGGTAGAGAATGACGCCGAATGTTTCATCCAGCAGGGGCGCGAGCGCCGGGTGCAGGTGCTGCACTTCTTCCTGACCTTTGAAGCGGCGCACAAAGGCATCCTTAAGCCCGCCAGACAGCGGACCCGGGCGATACAGCGCCAGGGCGGCCATAATGTCATCTTCGCTGCGGGCGTGGATTTCGCGCAGGGTGGCGCGCATGCCGGGGCTTTCGATCTGAAAACAACCGATTGTCTGGCCGTTCTCAATTCGGTCTGCGGTTTGCGCGTCATCGTGCGGGGTCGCATCCAGCACGGCCAGGCGGCTGGCATAGCGTTGGGGTTGGCTTTCGTGAATGAACTGTGCCACATCGCCCAGCACAGTCAGTCCGCGAATGCCGAGCAGGTCAATCTTGACCAGCCCCAGGGCCTCCACAGATTCCAGATCGAACTGTGTGATGACGATATTCTTGTTGCCAGAGCGCATGACTGGCACCAGGTCGGTGAGTAAACCGGGTGCGATAATCACGCCTCCGGGATGGACGGAGAGGTGGCGCGGCAGTTTAAGGATGGCTTCGGCATCCTCAAATACGCGTTGAAATTGCGGCGAAGGATAGATCGCGCGCAGGCTGGCAAAAGGCGAGGCCGGTATGGCGCTTTCTTCATTTTCTTCAAAACTGGCCCAAAAGGAGTGCGGTAATTGCGCGGCCATTTCCCGTACTTTTGACGGTTCTATACCGTGTGCTTTGGCTACATCTCCCAGCGCTGAACGCGGGCGAAAGTGGTTGATGGTTGCCACCATCGCCACTCTCTCGGCGCCGTAAGTATCAAAGACGTGCTGAATGACACTGTCGCGCAGCATGGAACATAGATCTGTATCGATATCCGGCGGGGTGCTGCGCGCCGGGTTCAGGAAGCGTTCGAAGTAAAGATTCAACCTGATTGGGTCCGGGCTGGTGATCCCCAGGCAGTGCGCCACCAGCGAAGAGGCTGCAGAACCGCGCGATGAATACGGCACGCCTTTTTCGCGTGAATAGTTCAGGATATCTTCGACAATTAAGAAGATTGGCTCAAAACCCATGCGGGCGATAATTTCAATTTCACGGTCTAGCCGGGCCTGTATCTCAACAGTGATTTCGCCGTATAGATTGCGCGCGCCGGTTTCTGCTTTTTGTCTTAATACCTGGGCAGCGCTTTGCCCGGGCGGCAGGGGGACAGTGGGCATGTGCGCCACGCCCAGGGGTAGGTTGAATTTGCAGCGTTCGGCAATTTCGCGGGTGGCGGAAAGTGCGGCTGGAAAGTGTCGGAAACGCGCATCCATCTCTTTGGCGCTGGTAAAGTAAGCGCCCTCAGGTGCGAACGCTTGTTCAGGCAGGCTGCTGATGGGTTGAATCCGGCGGATGGCGGCCAGCGTTCGCTGCAGGTTGGCCTGTTGGGGGGTGATGTAATAAACCGGGTGCGTGACGACTAGCGGCAGGCCTAGTTTGCGAGCCCGGTTGGAGACGGGCAGACCGCGCGCCGGGTCTTTGAATGTAAGGTAAGACCGGTTGGGAAAAAGCCCTTTTAGTTCAGCAAGAAGTTCATCTGGAGCCTGTCCATCGCACAGGGCAATCAGATCTGATGTGCAGGGGGCTAGCAGTTCGAGCGTGCAGGCGGCTTCCGGGTCGTCACGCAAGGCCAGGGTGCTGCTCAGGCGGCAGAGATTCGACCAGCCAGCCATGCTGGTGGCGAGCAGGGCCAACATGCCGTGCTGCAAGTCAACTTCCAACCCCAGCACAGGTTGGATGCTGGCATTCTGGCAGGCGTGCACAAATTCAAGCGCGCCAGTCTGGTTGCGGTGATCGGTCAGACCAAGTGCCGGCATACCACAGGCGCTGGCAGCCTGTGCCAGCTCTGCGGGCAGCGCCAGCCCTTCTTGCAACGAGTACGCGGAGTGTGCCGTGAGGTGGATGTACATTGGCTTGATTGTAAACGTTTTACTTGTTCATCTGGCGGGTTTGATTTGCATTGTCTTGATCTGTTTGAATACTTCCCCTCTTGTTTATGCCAGTCTTTAGCTAACCGGTTCTTCCAACAAGGTCAGCGATCGCGTGCTTGCGTCCAACTCAGCCATGCAGCCGACCGGCAGGGTGGTCTGATCTTCTACGTGCCCTATCATCAGCCCGCTGACTGCAGGGATGCCCAGGGCGCGCACACGTTCGGCCAACACATCTTCCAATAGACGGTTTTGAACCCACTCGGAGGAGCGCATCTCGCTGAATTTGCCAAAGACAATTCCGGCTGTTTTTTGCAGGCAGCCCGCCAGCCATAACTGGGTGAGCATGCGGTCGATGGAGTAAACTGCTTCGCTCACATCCTCCAAAAATAGAATGCAGCCTGTAAAATCTGGCATGTAAGGTGTGCCGGTAAGATGCGCAACGAGGCTCAGGTTGCCTCCCAGCAGGCGGCCGCGCGCTTTGCCTGGAACCAGCGTGGTGATGCGGTTTGTTTTTTCCACGCGTCCTTCGCCGGGTTCAAAAGCGGGCGGCGCGCCCAGAAGCATGGGGCTTTGGGGGGTAAAGAGTACTTTTTTAAATTCTGCCAGTGTGTAATTGGAAAACGCCTGCCCTGCAATCGGTCCGTGGAAAGTGACCAGTCCGGTTTTTTGATGGATGCCCGATAGCAACGCGGTAATGTCACTGTAGCCAAGCAGAACTTTTGGATGGGTCTGGATGCTTTCATAATCGAGCAGGGGCAGCAGCCTGGAAGCACCGTAACCGCCGCGCGCGCAGAAGATGGCGTCGACTTCATCATCGGCAAAAAGCTCATTCAGATCTGCCGCGCGGATGCTGTCATCACCCGCCAGGTAACCGTCACGATGAAAGAGATGCGCGGCTGGCTTTACCTTAAAGCCCAGGGATTCAACGGTATCGATCGCAAAACGCAGGTTTTCGGGATCGTTGGGCGGGCTGGCGGGTGCGGCTATTCCGATTGTTTGACCTGCTGCGAGCCGCCGGGGCTTGAGGATGTTTATAAGGGGCATATTTTTCCTTTCAAAAACACTCGTTTGACAGTATTATGCAGGGCTGGTTTGTTGTGCGAAAACAAAGCGTGCCACCGGGAAACCCAGTGTGATAGGTTTGTTGTTGATGGAGATGGT
>JBBRWF010000488.1:0-3933 GCA_038249405.1 Anaerolineales bacterium | reverse complement strand
CATCTGTTGAGCAGTGATGTTAAATCTGCTGGTAAGGTCGCGATTGGAACCGTCAAAGGTGACTTGCATGATATCGGTAAAAACCTGGTGGCTTTGATGCTTGAAGGTGCTGGTTTTGAGGTGATCGACCTGGGTGTGGACGTGGCCCCGGAGAAGTTTGTCGAAGCGATCGCCGTTGGTGGTGCAAATATAGTGGCCTTTTCAGCGCTGCTGACTACTACTATGCCAAATATGAAAATCACCATCGATGCCATCCAGCACGCCGGCCTGCGCGACAAAGTGAAAGTAATCATCGGCGGCGCACCAGTAACGGAAGAATATTCCAGGCAGATCGGTGCAGATGGGTTTTCTTCTGACGCCAGTCGAGCAGTAAGCCTGGCTCAAAGCTTGATGAAGACGTTCTAAACCAGAACCCTGTCACCCATCAGATAATAAGGAAATTAACAATGACCGCTGAAGCCCAGTCTCGAGATGCCAAAGGGGAATGGCTACCCAGTCCCCTCCCCTCCCCCAGCCCACTTTTCTTTGGCCCCTGGAAACCCTTGGGCTTGCTCAAGCACCTGTGGAACGTGATCTGGCCCTACAACCTACTCTACGCAGCAGTAGCTTTCGTATGTTGGATGTACCTGACTCCAAGTCTCGAAACGACAACCCATTTTGAATTTGGTTGGGTGGCTTTCTTATATCTGAGAAACGCAGGTATCCTCACGATTCTTGCTGGCGGACTCCATCTAAGATGGTATCTGTATCGGGCTCAGGAACTTCGATTCAAGTACACTGATAAATGGTTAGAAACCAATAATTCCAAGTTCTTATTCAATAACCAGACTCTTGACAATATTTTCTGGAGCCTGGGCAGCGGCTGCATTATCTGGACTGGTTTCGAAGCTGTGACACTTTGGGCCTACTCCAACCATATCATTCCATACCTTGATATGCGTGAACACCCGGTCTATGCGGCTCTCTTGACCCTTGGTGTCGTTTATCTCCGCTACTTTAATTTCTATTTCATCCACCGCATGATCCACTGGAAGCCATTGTATAAGATCTGCCATTACCTGCATCACAAGAACATCAATGTCGGACCCTGGTCAGGTTTGTCAATGCATCCTATAGAGCACTTTTTCTATTTCACAGGAGTTTTATTTCACTGGATAATTCCCTCAAGTCCGTTCCATGCGATTTTTAACCTAATGCATGCTGGTATAAGCCCAGCCGTCGGGCATATGGGCTTCCATGAATTGGTTGTCGCGGAGAATGTGAAGGTTCCGTCAGACAACTACTTCCATTATCTGCATCACCGTTTATTCACTGTCAATTACGGAGTGGAGGCTTTCCCGCTGGATTGGTGGCTCAACACTTACCATGACGGATCGCAGGAAAGCCTGGCAAGAATACGAAGAAAGAATAACTCAAAGGCGAATTCATCCCTAGAAGATGGCGGTAAGTGAGTTGGTGACCATGGGTACTGTAAGGTCGATCCATGTCCTTGAAAAAGCAGTGGGCAATTCAGTTGCCTTTGCTGTTTTCTAAAAATGCGTTTTATTGACGAATAAAGCAACTGGTGCGCTATTTGCACAAAACCTACGTTAGTTATATCCAACTCTAAAACTTTCCACAATTTCTTTTAAGGTCTTCTGGTATGATTCCATCATTTTAGGGTCACCGAGCGTAACAATTTCAAACCCAATGTGTTGTATCACGATAAATAGTTTATCACTCTGATAATAAATTCCCTGGTCGGTAAAGTAACATCCCACCCAATAGGCGGGGAATCCATCCGCATCCATTGTGCTTTGTTGGTGATAAATTTCCAGGTTGACTACTTCTTTTTTAATCTTTGCCATCGTCTCATCCGCCAGGGCCTGCGCATTTGCCCAACTGCCATTACGGTGTATCTGTATACTTACGCATAAACTATCACCACTGTTCAGGCAGAATTGCTCCCATTCGCCGGTTGAAATGTGTGTGAAATTCTCCGGGTAAATCACTGAATATCTAATGCCATCAAAATCGGCATCATAAAGAGTTCCCCTTTTGGCAGGCGTGGCGGAAGGAAGAGCCGTGGGTTTCTCTTTAGTCGGTGGTTTTTGGGTGGACGATTCGATCATCTTTTCTGTGGCAGTAGGTCGCGGATGAGTCGTCGTTGCAGCAGAAGTCGCCTGTGCTGGCCGGTCGGCGAACATTTCTGTTATTTCTGGTTGTAAACCCGCTGGCTTTTTTGTCTGCGTAAACAATTGAAAATGACAAGCTATAATGACTGTGGTAATGGCAGCCAAAACAACCAACTGCATCGTTCGATTGAAATCCTGCTTTGTTTGAGCCATTATTTCCTCCTAAATGTGCGGATGCGCAAATAATTGACGCGGTGAGAATTTGCTCTATCACCAGGGAAGGAAGTGGGCTTTGACCATCATTCAAGGTGGTTTGGCGCAATTATTTTAATTGCTGTACCAGATACTGTTTCATCAACTGGTACAGAGGTTCCTTGACCGTTAGCTGCATCATCATGGGTAAACCGATATCCACACGCCGAGCTGGCTGCAAGTATAAAATGGAAGGTTGTGGATTGTTCATTTCATGCCAGGGAATTAAGACCGGTGGATTATTGTAAGCGCCTTTAAAAGCCATGTATAAACCATCAGAAGTTACACCTAACTGGGTTCCAAACCGGTAAAACACATTTCCCAATCGGATGGATCCATTCTGGATAGCCAAGGGGGGAATGGTTGGACCTGGAAACCGGCGCGCCAATTCATCCCAACCACTTACGCTGCGAAAAATCCCGCCCATTCCTTTCACCAGCATCAAAATCATCCATGCCATCACCCCTATCGTGATGGGCGCTGCGCAAGTTATTGCAGCAAACATCAACGCAAGTTCCATAAACGACTCCTGTCTTTATCTATGGTCTTTGAGCCTTTCTACAGCGATCACAAGATTTCACGTCAGAGCGCAATGTATTTCCGTATGTGGAGCAAACGATTTTGTCAAAACAACCTGTACGAAGCCTGGGCTGTTTTGCATGCCGAACCACCCCAAACCAACCGCTGCCGAGGACAAAGCGACAACAATAAACCAGCGCAGGCGGTTTAATGTTGTCGCAAAGGTCTGCAACCGGACCATTACCGGGGGGTTACGCACCATCAAACTTTCAAACCGCAGTGCCACAGTTGTCGCAGAATGTTGCCTCTGATCGCAGAGATGCGTTGCATTTAACACATTTTGCTAGCTCCAAGGATTTTCCACAATGGTCACAAAATTTTGCGTCCACACGCACAGGTTTTCCACAGGTTGGGCAGGTTGGTCCATGACTATCGGATTGAATTTTCTGGGTGGGAGCAGGCGTTGGGGATGAAATTGGGGGCATCATGGGCAACATGCATGGCACCGCGCCAATAGAGAGCATGTAACGATCCACAAGCTGCCAGGTATCGTCAATCAATTGTTTTTGTTTATAGGAGGTGTGTGCCGTTAATCCCAGCAGAGGCCAAAAAACTATCAGCGCCGCAACGCTGCTGACAGCGTTCATTGCCCATTTGGCATCTCCGCTCTGAATCGTCACTGATCTTCCTGGATAGTTGCTGTAACAGTTAATGCCACGCTGGCTTTCTTAAAAAACCCCTTGGCCCGCGACTGTACCATAATCCCATTGGGGGATTCCACCACCTGAACTTCACAGTCTTCGGATTGATAAAAATTAGCCACCTGTTGAGCAAAGTCCTTGGGGTTAAAATTAGGTGCTTTGAATGCTTTTTGGTTTGCCATGACGTAATTCTCCTTTGGTCTATTTACCTATTTTCCGCTACCCCCTGGAAGGGGTTTGGGATAGGTGCAGGGTACAATTTGAGACATGGACACTCAAACCACCCCACCTGACGTTGAATATGAAACATACCGAATTGGTGTAGCTTTTATCGTGAAAGACATCCT
>JBBRWF010000487.1:0-3934 GCA_038249405.1 Anaerolineales bacterium | reverse complement strand
GGTAGACTGCATGAGTGTGCTGGTAACGGTACGCCTAGAGAGATGGTCACACAGGCGGGAGTACTCCTGCTGGACAGAACGCGGCTTATAGACTGACCTGGGGTATCAAAACTTCCCGCGAGGGATGCAGCGCCCAAAGTGCTGTATCCCTCAAAGGAAACCGGAACCTTAACAACCGAGACGACTAATCCGTTCATTCGTCCTCCCCGGCCAGTTCAGCAATCCATGCAGGCATTTCCGTCGAATCTGTAATCGATGGCGTGATATTCTCATCCATGTTGACCAGGTAGCCACGCACCTGGTTAATTTCCGTTTGGGTGTAATGGCGCAGCGAAGTGGCGGCGTCCTTATGGCGCAGCAGCTTTACAATCAATGCCGGCGGCGCTCCCGTATCAGACAGAGTTTTTCCCAGAGTGGCGCGCAAACGCCGCGGGGTGATTTGCCCCTGGATGCCGTTGGCTTTCCCGTACGCGACCAATGCATTGCAGGCGTCCTTACGGTCCCACTGGTGACCTGACATGCGAATAAAGAGGGGATCGCTCTCGCTCAGGTGAGACGTGTAGCGCTCCAAAGGCGTAACCATAAATGGCAGGATGGGGGTTTGTTGATCTTCCTGCGATTTGGTGTCGCGCAGCATGATGATTAACCCCCCAAAATCCAGATCGCGTTTGATCAGCTTGGCCACTTCACTGGGGCGCAGTCCCAGGAAAGAGCAAAGCGTCCCGGCCAGAATGACCTGGTAGCGCGGACGCTGCTTCTCAAAGCGGATGCGCTCGACCTGGGCCCACTGCTGATCGTTGAGATCCTTGGGATGCGTTGCAGCGCCTTCAAGCCCTGCCGCTTTGAGCAAGCTTTTGAACTGCTTGGAGTATTTTGCCGGCAAAAAACTTCTTCCTTCCAACGTTGGAAACAGAAGCGCTGTTTTTGGAAAAAATAGATCCCTCCGATCCAGGTACTCCAACAGGTAGGTCGGCACAACCGGCAGGATTACATCGCCCAACAGGATGGATTTTCCATCGAAAAGGATATCGGAGCGCGTAAGCTCAAGCACGCGGCGTTGGGTCAAATCCGTTGATCGGACCAGCCAGGCCGCCGAAAGATCCCGCAGGTCTTTGATGTCATCAGTAGACTTGCGCAAGCTCGTATTTGAGGACTCTTCGGAGTTTGAGAAATGATTTTGAATTGAGGGGGACGGTCGGATTCGTCGTCTTTTTCACGATGATGTCGAGATCGTCAAGTTCGACGGGCGGGTTGGGTGTTCTGCCAGTTCGCAAGAGGAACTTCCAGAAAAAGTAGACGCCAATTAACCGGCGTTTGACCGTTGGATTGCGCAGCTGCTTGTGTTTGAGGAAGTCAAGGAATTCGATAATATCCTCGGAAGAAACTGTAAACCCCTTGAGTTCTGGATCTACGTGTTTGATGAAGTAATCCGCGTAGACTTTGACATCGTAGCAATAGGCTTTTGCCGTGGCTTCATCCCGATCCTTACGCACGGTAAGGTACTGGCGAAAATCGCCGAGCAGTTCATTGAGTTGATTATTTTGTGCAGTATTTTGAGCTGCCATCCACACTCCTTAACGAAGACTTATTGTTACCATTTACGCAAATGTATACAACATATTCTACACCAATCAATCGTTTCTTCCAAGAGGGAAAACCGATGAATCTGTTAGGAACATGGATCAGGACGACGCGACTGGAATATGGTTGGGATCAGGCCGAGCTCGCCAGGCAGAGCGGCATGACCATCGCACAGGTCAGCCGGATTGAAACCTCCAATTCGGATATCACGGTTGGTTCGATGGTTCGCCTTGCGTATGGATTGGATGTAAGCATCCTGGATATCCTGAGCGCGCTGCAAAATCTAAGCACTTTCCCACGTTTCTTTAATTCTCTCCCTCCAAGGCAGGCTGACATCGTGCTGAAAGCGCAAGACCTGGAAGCGTTTTATAAGTTCTACTGTGAGCGGCCGGATCCTGCCAAACAACTGTTGATTTCTGGTTATCAGACGATCCTGGAAGCGCTGATTGCGCCGCCGGCCGAAAAACCCTCCGAGTTCCAAACGGCCGAACTGATTCACGAGGCTACCCAGGCGCTCTCGGACAAATATGTACCCATCCCTTACCCCAAAGAAATCTTAACCACCCAAATCGATGAACTTTACACTTCAGGGGGGCTGATTGGTAATCGAGATCTGGGGGCTTATATCCGGGGTTGCCGTAAATCTTATGGGATCAGTTTGCGAAAGCTGGCTGAGCAAATGGACTTTTCCTTTGTTTCCATTGCCAGGCTTGAAAAAGCCGAAATTGGACGCATTTCGTTTTCCGAGATCGTCAAAATGGACAGCGCCATGCAGCTGGATGGGCGGCTGATCGCGATCTGTTGGGCCGCCGGGGAATTTCAAGCGGGCGTGGTATGGAACCGGTTGGCGGAAATGAAGAACGCCGGAGAGAAACAACCACCCATGGGCTGGAGGCCACAACACCTGGCCTTTGCGGACACCTTACTGACCATTTCTCGCTGGTACCTGACCTTGCTGCCCAGGCAATACGCCTGGTTTGATCAGCTCAAACAATATTTGTCGTTTTATGCCGCATAGCCGGATCGATTCAGCCGGATGGGCTTATCATTAAAGATAAAATCGTTCCCCAATCAACATAACCAGAGGCCTTATGCCCACCTTGGACTGGATCGGCAAATCTGCCGTCGTTTCTCATCACAAAAAAGTGCCCTTCCGCCTGCTCAAATGCCGCGCGGATTTATCCGTCGGCGATCCGGATTCGGGCAATTTGCTGGTTCAGGGCGACAACCTCGAGGCGCTCAAGGCGCTGCTGCCCTATTACGCCGGGAAGGTGAAATGCATCTATATCGACCCGCCTTACAATACCGGCAATGAAAGCTGGGTTTATAACTGTGACTTAACCCATAACTTTGCCACAGTGGCAACATTATGCTTCCAAAGGCATTTTTTGCAGACAGGCATCAGCTTTCCCAACCCAATTCCCGCAAGGTGGCATGCCACACCCGCATGGCATCCGGGTGGCGCATAAAGCCAGGGACGCTCAACAATGCTTCGACACGGTAAGCACTGGGATATTTGCCTTGCTGGTGAACCAGCAAAACATTCTGGCGTACTTCCGCGCATAATTGTTGGAGGCGTTGTTGTCCCCGTTCTTTTTGGTAAGCCAGATAACGGGCGGAAATCGCCCGGCACTGTTCCGGGAAATAGGCGTAGATCACTGCATTTTCATACCCCAACTGTTTGCCTACCTGGCGCATGGGCGGGGGTGGTTCTGCCGGATCATTCAGAATCTCCTCTAAAGCCAGGCGAACCCGCTCGTGCTCGAAGGCTCTCCGAGCGCGTTTCGGTCGTTCGGGTGGGAGCGGCCCAATGCCGTGGCTAATGGTTGCCGCACGCATGGCTTGCGCCCCCAGGCTGAAAACCTGGCGCAGGGATATTCCAAAAAGGTGGCAAAGCCGCAGCAGGATCGCCAGTTGCGGTCGCTGTCTTTGCAACCGCCAACAGGAAATGGCCGATGGGGAAACCTGTAATCGGCGGGCGAAGGCATTAGCGTTCCCCTGCGTCACCAGATCCACGCCACGCTTCACCGTATCGCAAATGTTTTGCAGGATGCGTTCTGCGGGGAGATCGGGTGGGGCAGCCAGTAAGGTGCCCGCTTCTTTGGCCACCCACGCTTGCCAGACGCGCTCTTCATCGGAGACCACGCTGGTCGGGGCGGGCAGGTCTTGGGGAGCCCGGCCCAACCAACGCAAGCAGTGTGCACAGTGACCGGGTTGAACGTGCGGTCCCAGGATGGGTTGGGTCCGCTGGCAATCCGGGGAAGGACAGGTAGACCGCAAATAAACCTGGTGCATTGGGCAAACGGTGACCACTTCTAATGACCACAACAGTGGTTCATAGATCACCTGCCCG
>JBBRWF010000486.1:0-3938 GCA_038249405.1 Anaerolineales bacterium | reverse complement strand
GATCTGTCCTGCGTACATCACCGCCACATCATCAGCCAGTTCGCTGGATGTCGCAATGACGTGTGTGATCAGGATGAAACTAACCCCAAGTTCTTTCTTAAGACGTTTCAAGACGTTAAAGATATTAGCTTGAGTTAACACATCCAACGCAGAGGTCGGTTCGTCGAGGATGATCAAGTTCGGCGATGTTACAAGCGCCATGGCGATTGCTACGCGCTGCCGCATTCCACCGCTCAATTCAAAAGGGTAGCGGGAGATGAAGTCTTCAGGGACGCCCACATGCTGGAACATTTTCTGCACGAGTGCAATCGCTTCATTCTTGTCAATACCAAGGTGAATGATAGCAGGCTCTGCCACCTGGTCGCCCACACGCATGACGGGGTTCAAGGCATTCATAGCAGCTTGCGGAACCATGGATATTGCGGCCCAGCGGACGTTCTGACGGAATTCTTCTTCATTTAATCCCATCACGTCCTTACCTTCTATGTAGACACGCCCTGTATATTTACTGGCATTGCGGGGCAGGAGGCGTAGAATCGCTTTTGCAAGGGAACTCTTACCGCAGCCAGACTCTCCTAAAACGACAACTGCGCGGTTGAAATCTAATTCAAAATTCACACCGTCCACAGCCTGAACTGGTCCATTTGTGGTGCCAAAATGCAGCACAAGATCTTCAATACGAAGAAGCTTATTTGTTGACATTGGTTACATATCCCTTAATTTAGGATTGAAGATACGATCCAGTGCAAAACCGAGCATTGCAAAGCCAAAGCCCGTAATCATCAACAATATTGCCGGCTCCAGCACCCAGTAATACCGTCCCTGATAGAGTGCGCCATCTGCGAATGCGTCATTGATAATTTTTCCCCAGGTAGGCAAGATCGGGTCGCCTAAGCCAAGAACTGCCAATGATGCTTCCAGAAAGACGAAACTTGGGACAGAGGAGACCAGGGCTGGAATCAACAAGGGAATCATGCGCGGGATCAGATAGGAAAAGATAATGCGAGAATCGGATGCGCCATACGCCCGAGCGGCCTCAATGTAGCTAGACTCTTTGGATTGCAGGAAAATAGCACGGTAGGTCTTGATCGATCCGGAGAAAATACTCAGCAGGATGGTAACACCCAGCATCAACCATATACTACGCGAGTAAAAGGTGCCGACCATGATCAAAATTGCCAAAAACGGCAAGACAAGATTAACCTCAGTAATGCGCTGGATTAATTCATCCACCCAACCACCATACCAGGTGCCAACCGCGGCAATAATCATAGTCAGGAGCGCTGTGCCAAGGGCTGCCACCAGACCAAACGCCAAAGCAATTGGGGTTCCGTACAACAAGGGCAGAAGAAGGTCGCGGCGGTACTTATCAGTCCCAGCCATTCCAAAAAGCTCTCCATGCAGCACAAATTCAGCGTCAATACTTGCATCTTTCTCAAAGGTGGTACCGCTAATCACGAGTTGATATTTGCCATTTAGCGGGGCCTGTGTTGGGGATTCGGGATCCGCAAAGATGGATTGCATTACATTTTCAGCTTTGAGTTTTTTCTGAAGTTTTTGATCCTGGGAAAACCGAAAGGTTAGACTGCTATCTGCTACCATATCGGCAATCTTGATCGTCCTGCCATCGGGGGTGATCCAACTCACAGAAACAAATGAAAATTTCTCTTTATGATTCGAGGTGAAGTAAATGGTCAATTCCTGTGGGACACTATCGTAGACATAATCAAAAGAGTATGTAATATCCACAGTGGAAATTTCCGGATCACTACTGGGAGTGGTGGTTTTCGTCATACTCCCATCGGTTGTATTCACCGCAAAAGATACCGGCTTTTTATTGCTGGAGAAAGTATTAAACCAGGCTGGCGAAGCATACTTTGGGTTTTGATACCAGACATCCTCCCCGCCCCGCCAAAGGCGAACTGCCTCGCTGTATGGAATTGTAATCAAAGCATAAGCAGAAATAGCCAACAGGAAAAGGATAATCACCGATCCTAAGATGGCAGATGGATAACGGAGAAGATTACGGATGGAGTTTTTTAGTGCGGTCATTGTGAACCTCCACCAGAGCCGACTTTAACGCGCGGGTCAACCAGCGCGTAAACAAAGTCCAGCAGGAAGACTGTAATGGCCAGTAAATAAGCGTAGATGATCGTTGATCCAACAATTACAGGCGTGTCATAAAAGCCAATCGCCCGAAAGAGGGTAATACCAAGCCCGGGCCACAGGAAAACTGTTTCAGTAATTGTGAATCCGGTCCACAGTGTAATTAGCAGGAGGGCAAAATTTGTGATAATGGTTGGCAAGGTAGGTCGAAGAATGTAACGACGCTCAATATCCCGCGGCGGCAATCCCTTCGCTTTCGCCATCTCCACATAATCTTCACTGGAGTAGATGAGGAAAAAAGTCCGCCAGTTATAAATGCTGATGAAAATTGAGCTGATTATGACAGATGAAGCAGGCAGGATAAGATGCCTTAGCACACTCAGTCCATAATCAAATGAATTATCTGGTGAGGGTGAATCAACCAGCCCGCCAAATGGCAACACCCTGAAGATAGCGGCAAAGATAAGAATTAAAAATATGCCATAAAACCAGGGGGGAGCTGCAGATGTTGGCGAAAAGGCGATAATCACCTTATCCCAAAAACTGCCATATTTTCTCGACAGGGAAAGGGCAATATAAACGCTTGCAAAAAATAAGAGCAAGCTTGATGAGCCAGTCAATAGGAGCGTAGCAGGGAGGCGTTCAAGAAGGATAAGGCGCACTTCCTTTGAACCTTGATCGCTTTTCATATTTATCGCACGACCCAAATTCAAAGTGAGCGCATTACGGAGGTATTTTATAGAACGGACGGCAAACGGCTGGTTCAGCCCCAGCCGGTTCTCCTCTGTTGCAATTTTTGTTTGAATGAGTTCAGCTTTAGCTTCAGTGGACAAACTGCGGTAATTAGGGTTAGCCAAAATAGCCTGCGTGGTGTTATCGCGGATCTCATTTCGCATGATGATGTCCACATATCCGCCCATGTTGGCGATCAAAATGGTCAGATAAACACCGATCGTAACCGTGACCATCATCGAAGCAAGTCTAAGCAACGAGTACCTGAAAACACGCATAAAGGTGCTGGTTGTGCGTGTCTTTTTTTCGGAAGGGAGATTGGGTTCTGATGAGACTATTTTTTCAGAGGTCATATAATTCTCACTGTTCGTATTAAAAACTGATGTTACGCGCCCTCATCTCCGCTTCGCTCCCACTAGGAAAGGGAGACCCCTCTCCCGCTGGAAGAGGGTTAGGGAAAATGCAAGTCTTTCCGTCATTTTACGTAACATCAGCTAATAAATGAAGGGCAAGGTTTTACCCTTGCCCTTCTTCAACAATAAACTAAAACTTACGGAACCACCACATAGTCAAGCGATGTGAAGGCAGGGATCGCAACGGGGACAAGTACCCCAGCCGCTTCGATACTGCCAGTGCCAGCAACGAGCTTGGCAGATACATCAGCAGGAATGGTGAGAGTGAATACACCTGCGTCAGCAGTAGCCACACCAATACCCACGTACACAGTCTCGCCCTTGTCATTGTAGAGCAGGAATTTCATCTCTTTGACGTCGGCAGTCGGGTACGCATCGCCAGTGTTCTTATTGGTGAGGGCAACTGTAAAGACAGCTTCTTCGCCAATCTTGATCTGGGCAGGACCATCCAGTGCGGCCTCACCCATGGGAGGCACGCCAAATGAAGACCAGCGGTCAGCCATATCGGGAAATTCGGGGTTGTTCTTGACTACAGCGGTGAAACCGTTGAGATCAACCTTGTCCAGGTAGTAAGGACCAGTTCCAACCCAGAAGTGACCCTTTTCAGCATACCAAGCCTTGAAACCAGCGTAACGGGCAGCGGCATCTTCGGCAGTGACGTAGGCGCTCATGGTGGGCGCATACGGG
>JBBRWF010000485.1:0-3951 GCA_038249405.1 Anaerolineales bacterium | reverse complement strand
CTGAAATCGTATAAACTGTCATGGCAGGTAGCCTCTGTCCGAATGGATTTTGTTCGCAAACTCTATCTTATCCGTTCAGTGGCTGCCTGTCTCTCAGCAATTTGTAAAGGTGCAACTTTTTAGTTCTGAACCGTGCCAAAATTTGCCTTTGTTCGCGGCAGGGTGGCGGTTACAAAATGTTCCATTATTATTATATTCCCTTTGAGCTGATTCCATTCTTTCCGGCCAAAACCGGCTCGGATCAGCGCATCTTCTCACTTCTTGCCGTTTAGTTTTTTGGGGGTACCCCCTGACTGTCCCTTTTTTTCTGTCCAGTTTTATGGGTCCACAACTATTCCCGCTCCCAGGTCGGGTTGGAACATATTTATATGGAAAGTGCTTTTTAACGATCAGGTTGTCTGAAATAGTATTTTTCGAGACCGGAAATTGTAATATATGCTTTTAAAACCCAAACCGCCTTGAAGCCGGCCCAGGCTCTTAGCGGTTTGCTTGAGGAGAATGTAACCTTATGATAAGCCCGGCAGTTTAGCACAGCCTGAGTAATAAATAAGCAGAAAATAAGAGTTTTCCCGCATGGTCATACACGGGGCATGGAATTCACTCAAGCGCTATGTTATCGATCAAACGTGTTTTTCCGATAAAAACGGCCAGGGAAAGCAAAGCTTTTACATCCACTCTTTCCAATTCCTGCAATGTTTTGTAATCAGCACATGAGATATATTGCAGCCGGGCTTGTGGTTCTCCATTGATGGCATCTGTGACGATTTGCCGCAAGCGTACTGCATTATTTTCACCCTGCTCAAAAGCTGTTTTCGCGGCACACAAACCGCGATACAACACCGGGGCTGCCTGGCGCTGTTCGGGGTTGAGATAGCTGTTCCGGCTTGACATTGCCAGTCCATCGGTTTCGCGTTGAGTTGGGCAAACGACGATTTCAATCGGATAGCTCAAGTCACGTGTCATCTGGCGAATGACTGCGGCTTGCTGTGCGTCTTTTTGACCGAAGTAAGCCTTATCTGGTCGTGTGGCATTAAACAGCTTGGAAACAACGGTAGTTACCCCACGAAAATGGCCGGGGCGCATCGAACCTTCCAGAGGTTGGGTCAACTTCTCCACATCCACCCAGGTCTGATAGTCCGCTGGATACATCATTTCAGAGGTGGGCATCCAGACAATATCCGCATCGGCAGCCTCCAATAATTGCAAATCGCGCTCAAGATTGCGAGGGTAATTTGCCAGATCTTCCTGCGGACCGAATTGCTTCGGGTTGACGAAGATGCTGACAATAACACTCTTGCACTCGCGCCGGGCTTGCTGGACAAGTGAAATATGCCCGCTGTGTAAAAAGCCCATGGTAGGCACCAATCCCGCGGGAGCATCCAAAAACCGGCGCACATAAAAAAGTTCTTCAAGCGAGTTGACTATTATCATGGATTCGGTCATGGTTGCTCCAGTTTATCTTGCATCTCTGCTATTTACAGAATGGTAGTGGGCGCGGTTGGACGGGTTGGCCAAAGGCTTCAAAGACAGGCCAGCCATCCCATTCCGCTGGTCGTGAAAGACCTAATGCCCAGGCCGCGGTGGCCGCGCTATCAGTGGTTTGTATGGGGGTGGTTAATATCCCGGGGCGCACACCCGGGCCGTTAATAAGCCAGGGAATGGTCATATCTTCAGGCAAGCGCGAGCCGTGTGTTTGATCGTGCCCACCGTGATCGGCTGTGATGATTAACAGTGTATCCTGACGCAAACCGTGGTCATCCAGGTCTTTTAGCAGCGTGCCAATGGCTTCGTCAGCACGCTGCACCACGCTGATATATTGCGGGGTCATCCAGCCGTAAACGTGCCCCATGGCGTCTGGTATGGCAAAGTGTACAACCATCAGTCCAAAATCTACCGGGAATTCTTCGGTAATGCGCTGCGCGATCACTACATCACGATCATTAATATAGCGAAAAATATCCAGGCTGCCTGGCTCAGTGATCTGGCGCAGTTTCTCTTTGCCGACGAACATTACCGTTTTTAACCCGGCGGCGTGAGCCAGGTCAAAAATATCGGTGCCTTTGGCATAGCCTCTTTCGGGCAGGTAATCATTCCAGTCCACGCCGTGTTTGGCCGGGCAAAGACCGGTAAGCATGGATGTATGTGCAGGCAGGGTGGCGCTGGGAAAGATAGTTTGGGCGGTCAGGCTGTAGGCGCTGGTTTGCATCAGAGCCAGCAGGTTCGGCATGGGTGCCAGCGCAATTGCATCCGGGCGTAAACCATCCAGGCTGATAATTAATACACGTCGTACCGTTGGACGCCGCGTGGGGATGACCGTTCGCGTTTCGGTGGGATTGGGTTTTCGCGTGACATTGAGCGTGGAGGTGGGCGCCAGGCTCGGGGTGACCGTATCGATCGCCAGCGTGACCCAGACCGTACGGGTGGCAGTCGGAGCATCCTCCACTGCAGGGTCACCTGGCAGGCAGGCGCTTAAGACCAGCGCTGCCAGCGCCAGTAAACACAGTATCCGGTAACCAGTTCGTTTTGTCATCACCATCATATTTACCTGAAGAAACGGAGGAAAGGCTGGACAAAAAATGGGGCGAGAGTTACCTCACCCCATGTTCACTAGCCAAGCATACCTTCCAGCTGATCAACCAGACCGCTGATCACATTGAAGCCGCCCTGCCAGAACTCAGCGGAGTGCATATTGATGCCCGCGCGGGTGAGAACCGTTTCAGGCGATTCTGAGCCGCCCGCGGCGAGTATCTGCAAATAGCGCGGCTTAAAGGACTCGCCTTCTGCCTTAAACTGTTGGTAGAGCGAGAGCACCAGCAGCTGCCCAAAAGCGTAGGCATAGACATAGAATGGCGTGTGATAAATATGCGGAATGGCAACCCATTCCCATTTGAAATCTTCGCTCAGTTCGATGGAATCACCGAACTGTTCCTTTAGGTTGTCCAGATAAGCCGCCGCCAGTTCTTCCACAGATGCGTTCGCCTGCACCAAGCCGTGGGCCTGCTTTTCAAACAACGCAAAGTAGATCTGGCGCATGATGGTCACATAAGCGTCATCCACCTGGCGGAAAAGCATGTCACGCCGCACAGCCGGATCGGTTTCCTGAGCCAGCAAACGATCAATCAACATCATTTCGCCGAAGGTGGAAGCGGTCTCGGCCAACGGAAGGCAGGCAGTCTGGGTAAACACCGAATGGTGATCCGCCAGCATGGAATGGATGGCATGACCCAGTTCGTGCGCCAGCGTGGCGACATCATCCGCGCGCTGCTGATAATTGACCAGCACCCAGGGTGTCTCTGCCGGGGTCACGGTGGCGCAGAATGCGCCGCCCTGTTTGCCCTTGCGGACTTCACTATCCAGATGGTTTTCATCCAGCACCCGCTTTGCTAACTGTCCGGTTTTTGGGTCAAACTGGCTGAAAGAATCAAGCACCATTTCAGCAGCAGTGTTGAAGTCGAAGGTTTTTTGAGCAGCGCTGACAGGCGCATAAACATCATAACGGCGCAGGCGCTCCATGCCCAGGACTCTGGCCTTAATTTTGAAGAAGCGCTGAAAAACACTCACATTCTTGCGGGAAACATCCAACAATGTGTCCACCACATCGTCGGGAATGTCATTGAACAAATTTCGGGCAGCCAGCGGGCTGGAATACTTGCGCAAAGATACGTTTTCAATGAACCATTCGCGGACACGTGTCTGGTAAAGCTGACCCAGCAAATGGCCTTCCTGTCCGTAGACTCTGAAAATCTCCTGGTAGGCACGTGCGCGCATATCGGGATCAGACTGGCGAACATATGACATCAATTCGCCGCGAGTTAATTCCTTCACTTCGCCTTCCACTTCGAGTTTGAAGGTAAAGCGGTTGGTCATGGTATCGTAAAAATTGGTCAGCGCTTCAACACCGGTCACGTTTTTGAGGTTGACGATTTTTTCCTCCGCCTCACTGAGGGTGTG
>JBBRWF010000484.1:0-3952 GCA_038249405.1 Anaerolineales bacterium | reverse complement strand
TGGGCAGGGTCATTGCTGGTAGCCAGGATGATTTGCAATTCTTGCGCGCAAGCGAAAGCTTCCGATAGCCACGGCTGCGTGGCCGGGCTCGCATAAATGCTGACCACCTGTTGCGTTGGAGTTGGGTTTGCGGCGGGTGCGCAGGCCGCAAGAAACAACAGGCTCATCAGAAGGAATTTTCTCATATTTAAATGGCGCAGCATGCCTCTATGGACCGGCTTACCCCAGCAATTGGAGTGCCACACAAACCAGCCCTGCAACCGCGCAGTAGGCGGCAAAAACGTACAGAGAGTTCTTGTTCAAATAATTCAGCAGCCAGCGGATTGCAAACCAGCCAACGATTGCGGCAGTGATAAAGCCCACACTTACCAGCGGCAGGAATTGTCCAACATCCGGCATCTTGAATAGATCAAGCGCTTCGTATGCTCCGGCAGCCAGCATCACCGGTACCGACATCAGGAACGCAAAGCGCGCCGCCGAAGGGCGGTCAAAGCCGCGGAACATCCCGCCGCTGATGGTGGTGCCGCTGCGCGAAGCGCCAGGAAAAACCGCGATCACTTGCATCAACCCAACGATCAGCGCATCCAGCCAGGTCATGCTTTTCAACTGTCGGGTACGCTTGCCAAAAGTTTCTGCCAGAGTCAACAGGATCGCGGCGGCAAACAGCCGGATTGCGGCTTCAGTCAGCGGCATACCAAACAGGGCTTCCACGTATTTCTTGAGTAGAACCCCAGCCAGTAACGCCGGGATCGTGGCAATCACAATATACCAGCCCATTTTAGCATTATCGGGCAGCGTTTTGAAATTTCGCAAGCCCCCCAGGTTTTTGAACGTATCCACAACAATCTTCAACAGATCCTTCCAGAAATAAATCACCAGCGAAACGATGGTGCCCAGTTGAACAAGTACACTGAATGCGAAGGCCGCCTCATCAGCCGGGATGTTCAGTAAATGCTGGGCGATCAACAGGTGCGCGGTCGATGAAACCGGAATAAATTCGGTCAGTCCCTGGATAATTCCCAGCAGGATGGCATGCAGAATGGTCATTTCTATTTCTCCCAACCAGAGTTAATGTGAGTAAATCATAATACAAACTTTAGCGCCTGCGTTATTCCAAACGATTCAAAATCCTATTTTTGTCCCGCTCTACAAAAAACATCACATCTCCGCGGACATACTACACCATTATTGATGTTTAGCCTACAAATTAAGGTTGACTGATTGCTTTTGTCTTTGTGCGTTATTGTCCCATTGGGCCAACAGGGCCGGCACTTTGCTTTCGAAGGAACCATCCACAATAAAGCCGCGAATGTCTTTTACCAACCGGATCAATGCGCGCAAGTTATGGATCGAGATCAACGTACCGGCTAATAATTCTTTTGCCACGATCAAATGCCGGATGTATGCCCGGGTAAACGTGCGGCAGGTATAGCAATCGCAGCTTTCGTCAATCGGTCGCGGGTCGTGGCTAAAAGTTGCGTTCATCAGGTTCAGCCGCCCGGTCGAAGAAAACGCCGCGTGATGTCGTGCCAGCCGGGTGGGCAGCACACAGTCAAAAATATCCACTCCGCGCGCAATCCCGTTAATCAGGTCTTCAGGCGTGCCCACCCCCATCAAATAGCGCGGTTTATTTTCGGGCAGCAGGGGTGTAACCACGTCCAGCGTGCGGTGCATCTCTTCCTTGGTTTCTCCAACTGATAAACCTCCAATCGCGATCCCCGGAAAGGGCAGTGAGGCGATAAACTCGGCCGATGTTGCCCGCAGGTCGGGGTCTACGCCGCCCTGCACAATGCCAAACAGAGCCTGGTCCGCCCGCTGATGGGCTTGCAGTGACCGCTCCGCCCAGCGGTGCGTGCGTTCCATCGCTTTCTGGCTGTAAACATGATCGTTGGGGTCCGAGCATTCATCAAACGCCATAATGATATCGGCGCCCAGGTTTTCCTGGATCGCGATGGATTTCTCAGGCGTAAACCGGTGTCTCGAACCGTCGATGTGGCTCTTAAAGGTCACACCCTCATCGTCAATTTTGCGCGTCTTTGCCAGCGAAAAAACCTGGAACCCTCCCGAATCTGTCAGCATCGGCCGCGGCCATTGCATAAATTGGTGCAGACCGCCCATCTCTGCCACCAGTTCGTCGCCAGGCCGCAGATACAAATGATAAGTATTCGAGAGCAACAGGCTTGCATCCAATTCCTTGAGCTGCTCCGGTGTCAGAGTCTTCACGGTCGCCTGCGTGCCTACCGGCGCAAACACCGGGGTTTGCAGGTCGCCGTGCGGCGTATGCAATACCCCGGCCCGCGCGCGGCCTTCTTTAGCGTTGATTTCATATTCAAACATGGGCTGAATTGTAAACGAGAACCCGCTGATTTTGGCTATTAAAGCCAGCCGCGGATAATCTGGAACAGACCAAACCCGGCCAGCGCCACCACCGAAATACCCAGCAAGGCGCGGCTCACCTGGTTACCCAGGTTTCGTGCCGCACTGAACAGTGCCAGGATCACCACCAGCGCGCCGATCAGCATTGAATAGAAGCTGATGATAAACGTCAGCCCAAGCATTGGGCTTTGCCTCCAGCCTGCGATCAAGATCGGCCCGGTCACCAGGCTCCAATAGATATACGGCATCGGGTTCAGCGCATTCATCAGCGCGGCCCTGAACACACTTTGCCGGGCAGCCGGTTCTTGAACGTCAAGCGCCGTGAAATCGCGCCATTGCCGGTAAGCGCCCAGCGCCAAATACAGGATAAAAATCCCGCTCATCAGGTTCAACCCGTTCATCAGCCAGGCTGGCATCTGCGAGAGCACCACCAGCGCCAGCGCGATGATCGGCCCATCACTGATCAGCGGTGCAAATGCCAGCACCCAGGTTTTTCGAAAGCCATGTGTCAGGGTCTCCGTAACCAGATATACAATGAAAGGCCCCGGTTGTACAGCCGCTGCAAATCCCAGCGCCAGGCCTTGTAATAGATAAATGCTCATTACCTAATTGTATCAAACCCCGCGCTCTTGCCTTTCGGGTAGAATATCCTTACACTATTTATACTCAAGGCAGAGGTTCTTTATGACCAAAAAACTGATCGTGGTTGCCGGAAACATCGGTGTTGGAAAGACATCTCTTACAGAACGCATCGGCGCCCGCATGGGTTGGGTGACAGGTTTTGAATCCGTTTCAGACAATCCCTACCTGCCCGATTTTTACGCCGACATGAAATCCTGGTCCTTTCATTTGCAGGTTTATTTCCTCGGGCATCGCGCCCAACAATACCTGGATATGGCCAATCACCCGCGCTCTGCCATCCTTGACCGTTCAATTTTCGAAGATGCCTATATTTTTGCGCGCGCGCTGCACCACATGAACAATTTAACCGAGCGCGATTACCTCGCCTATCGCCGCTTATTCGAACTGGTGGTCAGCCGCCTGCCGGTCCCCAACCTGCTCATATATTTAAAAGCACCGGTTGATGTTCTTATGCAGCGCATTCAAAAACGCGCGCGTGGCATGGAAACCGGCATCAGCGCCGAATACCTGACCCTGCTGGATACCTTCTATGACGACTGGCTAAAATCTTTCGACTTGTGTCCTGTTCTTACCATCCGTACCGACAACCTGGACTACGTCAACCAGAGTCTCGCGCTCGATACGGTCACCCAGCGCATTATGGATAAACTGGCTGGAAAAGAAATAATGGATCTGTAACAAGGAGAATTGACGATGGTTAAGTTCCTACCCATGAAAGATGACGATTACGCTGCTTTTCTACGTAAATCCATCCCTGAATATGCTTACGATCAGATGCGTGCCGGTAATTGGGCCGCCAATGAGGCGGCTGGCCGGGCGCAGGCCGAATTTCAGCAAATGCTGCCCAATGGGCCGCAGACTCCAAACGCCTACTTGCGCACAATTCTGGATGAGAAAGATCACAAGATAGGCATGCTCTGGTATTTTATTGACC
>JBBRWF010000483.1:0-3955 GCA_038249405.1 Anaerolineales bacterium | reverse complement strand
GGCTGATCTTAGCCAGTTTATTGATTGCAGGCGCCGTGGCGGTTAATAAGGCTTGGAAAGTATATCAACTGGCAAGCGAGGTAAGTGCAGATTTGAACAATGTGCAATCGCTGATTGCAAAAAAGCTGGATCTACAAACCGTAGTTGGCGCAAAAATGCTATTGCAAAAAATTCAGACCGATATGGATGGCTTGCGCAAGGAAACAGAACCCATACTGCGTGTTACGGGTGGCTGGCTCGCGTGGCTACCCGTATATGGATCCGACTTCGAAGTATCTGCTGATTTGTTAGTTATGACAGACGAGCTTGTCAATGCCACATCGATTAGTTACGAAGCATTGACACCTGTCCTGGAAGCGGCAACGGACAATTCCAGTTCATTTTCACCAGCTCAACTCAGCTTGCTCTTGGTAGAAGCCCAACCCCGGCTACTGGAAGCCCAGAAA
This sequence comes from Anaerolineales bacterium, assembly GCA_038249405.1. Classification (GTDB taxonomy): domain Bacteria; phylum Chloroflexota; class Anaerolineae; order Anaerolineales; family Villigracilaceae; genus UBA5195. Next base: position 3,509 of record JBBRWF010000483.1, on the reverse strand, counting down.
AAATTGGAACTGGCAATGTCGATACGCAGGGGCATTGACGTTGAGCGTTTATCCCCCAGAGCACGGGAACTGCTGATGAAAGTTGATCCACTACCTGGTTTGCTGCAAGATGGATTAACTGCCAGTATTGCAGCACCTGCGCTGTTAGGCGCCAGCGATGATGGGCCCAAAACCTACATGCTATTGGCTCAGAACGAAGATGAGCTGCGCGCCACAGGTGGACTTATCACACTGGTGGGAAGTTTTGTGTTTGATAATGGTCAAGTACTTGGGCTTGAGTTTCAAGATTCTGCTCTGTTTCAAGATTGGAGCAAACCGTATCCAAGCGCCCCCTGGCAAATGCAGGCTTTCATGAATATCCCTGTCATGCTATTGAGAGATGCAAACTGGTTTCCAGATTACCCGACCAGCGTGGCCCGCATAGAATATCTATACGCATATCATTACAAGCATTCTGTGGATGGTGTGATTGCGCTTGACCAACAATCCATCGTTTTTCTATTGGATGCGCTAGGGCCGGTAACAATGGATGGGATTCCAGAACCAATCACAGCCGATAATGTCATCCAATTTATGCGTCAATCAAAAACCCCACCCCCTGGGGCTGATTTAAAAACATGGGATCGAAAGGCAATTATCAGCAAATTAGCCAGCACTTTGTTGGAACGACTTATATCAGGGAAAAATGTTGACTGGCAAAAAATAGCATTTGCTTTGCAAAAAGCGCTAGATCAAAAACACATTTTGCTGCAGATGGATTTGAAAGAGATGAAGGACCTGTTAGCGCGGCGCGGATGGGACGGAACGGTGCGTGCTGGGACAGGTGATTTTCTGATGGCAGTGGATTCCAATGTCGGATATGACAAGACAAACGCTGTTTTGAAGGAAAAGTTGTCTTATGATGTTGACCTGAGCGATCTGAAAAACCCGAAGAGTTCTCTGGCGGTTTTCCATCAAAACCAGGCCAGTCCAGATGCAATATGTACACCCACTGTGCCAGATGCAGCAAGTCCGGAATACTGGTACCTCACGGATCGTTGTTATCATAATTACTTGCGTATTTACGTGCCAGCAGGCACAGGGTTGATGAATGCCACACCGCATTTTATTACAGCAGAATGGATGCCTTTGGGGCAGGCAATCCCCGCCCGGGTGGATACGCTCAATGAAAAAATCGTAGGGTTGCAGGCTTATGGTACTCTGCTGGTCGTACCGGGCGGTAAAACGCTAAGCACAAGTTTTCAGTTTTCACTGGCCCCAGGCGTAGTGACCGGCAGGGAGTCAACAAAAACGTATACACTAAAAATTCAAAAACAACCCGGCACCCTGGCCATTCCAATCACGGTCCGTATTCACCTGCCCGACACAGCAAAGATCACCAGTTTAAGCAAGGAAGCCAATGCCAACGGCAAGGATATTCTGATTGAAACCACGTTGGAAACTGACCTTATCGTCGAAGTGGTTTTTTCATTGCAATAAATCCGGAGGAAATTCGGAGTTATTTCGCTTTCGACAAGGCATCAATTGAGATAGAATAATGTAAGGTTTATCATTTGTTTTATATAAAGCAATAGGAGGCACCATTAATGAATAAGACTTTCCGAATTTTGCTGATGTTGGTCTTGCTTGCAGGTATTATCTTTGCCGCTGGCAGCAAAGCGGCCTGGGCAACCCCGGCAGCGAAGCAGGCTGAGTCTGCATCTCCCAAAGCAAACAGCGCGTTACCCACTTTTATTCCTCCAGTAGGATCTGTGCGCCCTCCCGATTGCAGAGATGCGACCCACGTAAAACAAGACAATATAAAAAATATCTGCGGCGTAGTTTTGATCACAGGTTTAAGCAATGCTGATGTCTTTGCTTTCTTAAATCCCATTCCAGAAGGTTTCTACAGCCAGGCAGTTACTCTTTACTTTACGAGCGGCAGCGTGCAAATTTGTTTTGCTGCTCCGGATGGGGGCACAATTTTCTTCCGGGCTTCAGGAACTACTGATGTCTGGGTAACAGTTCCTACCAATGTGCTTGATGGTTTTGCTTGCGCTACGGTGTCAGCAAATGGTGAATATGCGCTCGGGCCAATTCCAGCTCCCACCCCCGTGCCATAAATTTTGGAGTGTATGAATTTTAACGGCAGGGATGATAGGTTTTTATCTTCCCTGCCGTTTTTATTAATCAGGCAGACTGTGCGCAAATTTCTTCCACCTTTCATCCTGGCTATTTCGCTTGGGATGGTTTATCTTGCAACGCTGGCGCCTGGCTTAAGCTGGGCAAATGACGGTTCAGATGGGGGTGATTTAATCACTGCGGCAGCCACAAGCGGCATTGCCCACCCAACAGGCTACCCGCTTTACTTACTTATCGCAAAATTCTTTCAACTGAACCCATTTGGCTCGCTGGCTTTTCGCACCAACCTGCTCTCGGCGCTGGCAGCGGTGTTGGCAGCATTATTGGTGTATATCATCCTGGTTTACTCACCATCTTCACCGGCAGCCGGGAACTGGCTGGCAGGGATGGCTGCGGGTTATGCACTGGGATTATCACCTGTTTTTTGGTCGCAGGCGGTGATCAGCGAAGTTTATGCACTGCACGTTGCGCTTGTGGCGATGAGCCACTTGTTGTGTTTATGGATTCCTGAATCTGAACCGGGACTAAGCAACTTGAACAAGCTGCGCGGTTTGGTGGCCGGGCTTGCGCTGGGGAACCAATTGACTGCGGTGTTCCTGCTGCCGGCGGCACTATTGAGCGGGTCTGTGCGGGGAAAATGGAAGTTTGACTGGCGGTCACTTGGGCAATCAGCTGTGTGGTACGCTTTGGGGCTGCTCATTTACTTGATTCTTCCGCTAAGAGCTATGGCACAACCAATCATCAATTGGGGCAACCCGGTGAATTTCAACAATTTCACCTGGCTGGTGAGCGGAGCGTTATACCAGGGGAGCCTGCTGGATTTGACCACGGCGCAAATTTTGGAGAGAATACAGGCCTGGGCTTATTTTTTAGTACAGCAGTTCTCGGCCCCGGGGATTGTGTTGGGTGTGATTGGCTTGATCATTTTCTTCAAACCCACCCGCCTGTATTTCATCACCATTTTCAACGCTATCATTTTTTCGTTATTTGCCATCCAGTATTCCACATTCGACTCGTATGTATATTTGCTACCTGTTTATCTATCATTCGCGGTATGGATCGGGTTGGGGCTGGCAGGACTTTTGGAGCAGATAAAAAAATACCGCTGCCAGGCGAATTGGGCAGCAGCAGGTATTTTGTTAATCTGGTTTGCGGCAGTGGCCTTTGCTCGCTGGCCGCAGGTGGATGCATCTCAGGACATGCGCGCTGAAGAGTTTGGGGCGCGGGTGATGCGCGAGGCTCCGGAGAAAGCTATTGTTTTTGCGAAGGGCGATAAGGCGGTTTTCACACTTTGGTATTTTCACTTTGCGCTGAAACAACGCACGGATTTGATCGTCATCTCCAATGAACTGCTGCCGTATGATTGGTATGCAGATTCGCTACGCGCC